>CALDKD010000104.1 GCA_937898885.1 uncultured Bacteroidales bacterium
AACCTGTCCCACAAACGGACAGGTTTTTTTATGCAAATACTGAGAATGATATAAACAACATAGCAATGGAAAGGAAATATTGGGAAGAAGAGATTGAGACAATGAGGCGCCCCCAGTTGGAGAAGCTTCAGGTAGAGCGTCTGAGAAAGACAGTAGAGATAGCGATGGGCTCAAAGTTCTATGCTCCAATCTTCAAGGAGAAGGGCATCACACCAGAGAGCATCAAGTCTGTTGAGGATATCCGCAGGTTCCCGTTCACGACAAAGAACGACCTTCGCTCTACATACCCGTTCGGCATAGCCTCTGTCCCACTTCAGAAAGTAGTGCGTCTGCACTCATCAAGTGGTACCACAGGCAATCCTACTGTGATACTTCACACTAAGAAGGATATTGACGAGTGGGCAAACGCAATGGCCAGAAGCATGTTCGCAACAGGACTGCGCGACACCGACATAATACAGAACACATCTGGTTACGGAATGTTCACGGGAGGTCTGGGCATTCAGTATGCCGCTGAGCGTCTGGGAGCTCTCACCGTTCCCGCGGCTGCCGGAAACAGCCTGCGTCAGTTCAAGTTCATACAGGATTTCGGCACAACGGCACTTCACTGCATTCCAAGCTATGCCACACGTCTGGCTGCCGTATTCAAGGAGCAGGGCGTTGACCCGCGCGACACTACAGTTACCAGAATGATTATCGGTGCCGAGCCACACTCCGAGGCACAGCGCAGGCGTATTGAGGAGCTGTGGGGCTGCAAGGCATACAACAACTTTGGC
This sequence comes from uncultured Bacteroidales bacterium, assembly GCA_937898885.1. Lineage (GTDB taxonomy): Bacteria > Bacteroidota > Bacteroidia > Bacteroidales > Bacteroidaceae > Colenecus. The sequence continues at coordinate 777 of CALDKD010000104.1, forward strand.
ATGAGTGAGATGTGCGGCCCTGGCGTGGCCATTGAGTGCGAGGAGCAGAACGGCATGCACATATGGGAGGATAACTACATTGTAGAGATTGTTGACCCTGTGACATTGGAGCCGGTTCCGGACGGTGAGCTGGGCGAGCTTGTCCTTACTACTCTTAACCGCGAGGCTATGCCGCTGTTCCGCTACCGTACACGCGACCTTACACGCTTCCTGCCGGGCGACTGCCCGTGCGGCCGTACACACCGCCGTCTGCAGCGCTTCCAGGGCCGTAGTGATGATATGATGATTGTGAAGGGCGTTAACATCTTCCCGATTCAGATAGAGAAGATACTTATGCAGTTCCCTGAGCTGGCAAGCGATTTCCTCATCACACTTGAGACTATAGGCGATAATGACGAGATGACCGTTCAGGTTGAGCTGGCCAAGGCTACCGATGATTTCCAGCTGCTTGATAACCTGAGAAAGGAGATTACCCGCAGACTGAAGGATGAGATCCTGCTTACACCGAAGGTACAGCTGGTTGGCAAGGGCGTTATCCCGCAGAGCGATGGCAAGGCCGTGAGAGTAAAGGATTTGAGAAATAACCATTAATCAGATATTCATTATGAAGACTATAAAGCAATTATCAATTTTTCTGGAGAACAGGCAGGGTAGCCTTAACCGCATACTGAGCATATTAAGTAATCAAAACATAGAGATTCAGGCCGCATCGGTTGCCGATACAAATGACTATGGAATACTCCGCCTGATTACGTCAAACCAGACAAAGGCGGCGCAGCTGTTGTCTGCCGAGGGCATTCTGGTCAACGTTAACGAGGTGCTGGCCATTTCCATTGATGACAATGTGGCCGCATTTGCCAAGGCTGTAGCCTCGCTTACGGACAATGGCGTTACCATTAATTATATCTATACATTCTCAAAGGATGGCAGGCTGGTGCTTATTATCCGTCCGGCCGACCTTGAGATGGCCTGCAACGTGGCCGCCGGTCAGGGGCTGGAGCTGATTCAGGGATGGGAGTGATCTGGCTGTTGGCGGAAATGATTTATTAATTTGCTAATATTGTAAAGGTTATGTTTTTGAAGATTGCTTTGCTGGTGCTGTTCTTCGCTGTTATGATAGGAGTAGGTTTCTACTGCAGGAAGAGCGCGACTGACGTTCGTGGCTTTGTGATGGGTGGCCGTAATGTAGGCTCGTGGCTGACAGCTTTCGCATTCGGCACATCGTATTTCTCTGCCGTTATTTTCGTAGGTTACGCGGGTCAGTTTGGCTGGAAGTATGGTCTGGCATCTACCTGGATTGGAATAGGTAATGCAATAATAGGCTCTCTGCTGGCGTGGAGAATACTGGGCCGTCGCACAAGACTGCTCACACAGCATCTGCACAGCGCCACAATGCCCGATTTCTTCGGATCGCGCTTCAACTCGAAAGCCCTGAAGGTTGCTGCATCGGTGATTGTCTTTATCTTTCTGATTCCTTATACTGCCTCTCTGTACAACGGACTGTCACGTCTGTTCGGTATGGCATTCGGAATTGACTACACCTGGTGCGTTATCGGTATGGCTGTCCTTACGGCCGTATATGTGCTGGTGGGGGGATATATGGCTACTGCCGTGAACGATTTCATTCAGGGAATGATTATGCTGGTTGGTATCTGTGCGGTTATCGGGGCTGTGCTCAAGTGCAATGGCGGCTTTACCGAGGCCGTTCAGAGCCTGTCGCTCATTCAGTCCGAGTCAGCACCGGCCTTATCCGGCGCATTCGTATCGTTCTTCGGCCCTCAGCCAATATATCTGCTTGGCGTGGTGCTGCTTACATCACTCGGTACCTGGGGACTGCCGCAGATGGTCGGCAAGTTCTATGCCATCCGTGATGAGGCTGCCATCCGCAAGGGAACATTCATCTCTACTGTGTTCGCCGTCATCGTGGCCGGCGGCTGCTACTTCCTTGGAGGCTTCGGCCGTCTGTACGGCAATGTCATAGAGTACTCGGCCAACGGCACTCCTGTATATGACAGTATCGTTCCGTCTATGCTGCAGTCTCTGCCGGATGTGATGATTGCCATAGTGATTATCCTGGTGCTCTCAGCCTCTATGTCAACCCTCTCATCACTGGTGCTTACATCAGGCTCCACTCTCACTCTGGATATAATCTTTGCCAAGGAAGACCGTGGCAAGTCAAAGGAGAATGAGAAGAAGGTGCTTCTGTGCATCCGTCTGTTCGTGCTGTTCTTCATTGTGGTGTCTTCAATACTCGCCATCATTCAGGCCAAGAGCTCTGTAACATTCATCGCACAGCTGATGGGTATATCCTGGGGCGCGCTGGCCGGCGCATTCCTGGCTCCGTTCCTCTATGGCCTGTACTGGAAACGCACTACTTCCGCCTCAGTCTGGGTAAGCTTCATAGTAGGTGTGGTGATTATGTGCGGCTGTATGTACGGCACATTCACTCATACTACATTCATCTCTCCGTACTTCTCGTCACCTATCAATGCCGGTGTGCTGGCTATGGTGGCGGGCCTTGTAATTGTTCCATTGGTAAGCTTCTGCTCACCGGTATCGAACAAGAAGGATGTTGACGAGATGTTCAAGTGCTATGACCGCTCTGTAACCGTCCGTGCATCGGATACTCTGGTTGATGGTGAGGAAATTTGATATTTGCTGTAGCATTTTGCCCCTTTGATTCGTCTATTATGTAAACAACACTATAATTATGATTTTTATGAGACGTTTTTGTTTATTAAGCATGGCGTTTATGCTTACATGCCTCTCTTGCATCTCCTGCAGGATACGTATTGCCATTGACGACAACAAGGTGGTTACAACCGGCACATACAGTGATACTGGCGGCGATTACCAGGAAATGAGAGGAAACTTGGGTAATTTCAACGCATTGACGTTCTCCGGTCCGTTTAATGTGTATTATGTGCAGTCTGATACCATTGGCGTGCTGATTGAGGGCAAGAAGGAGGATTTTAACAAAGTCGTCACTACGGTTGAGAATGGTACGCTGAATGTAAGACTGAAACCTGGCGAGTATCATAATCTGGTGCTGAGGGTAACGGTATTCTCGCCTGCTATGGATAACGTCAAGGTTGTCGGCTCGGGCAACTTCTATGACAGGTTGGGGCATATCTCAAATAAAGACGTGAGTCTCAGCAGCCTGGGTAGCGGCGACATCGTACTTGGAAACCTCTCGTGCAGTGGCTTTAAGGGAAACTCAAGCGGCAGTGGCGATATTAAGGTGGAGAGCCTGTCCTGCAGCGATTTTGTGATGAAAACCCTTGGAAGCGCAGACTTGAGAGTTGAGTCCCTGGAGGTTTCCGGCGATGCGTCATTATCAACCTCCGGCAGTGGAGACCTGTCAGTAGATAATGCTTCCATAAAGAACAATGTCATACTGAGGACATTAGGTTCCGGATCTATCCGTATCAATGGCTCCTGTATGGAGGTTGACGCCTCATCCTCAGGTAGCGGAGACATTAAAGGAAACCTGACGTACCGGAACATTCAGAGGTCTGAGCGCGGCAGCGGCTCAATATCGTTGTGACGTCTGAGATGAGATGAAGAGGCTGGCGGGAAAGTTTCCTGCCAGCTTTTTTGTTCTTTCCAATGTTGTGATTGACAAGTTTTTTGTATTTTTGGGCTGCTAATATTGAAAGTTATGAGCAAGCTGACCAAATGGGGAATCATCGGCGTGATAGTGGCGGGCCTGGTGATTCTTGGAATCGTGAGATTTGTGCCAAGGGCAAATGATGATCTGAAGAAGGCTGACGCACCGGCCATGGGCGGGGCGGGCGGCAGGAAGAATCTGCTGGTAAGATCGGTGATTATCCGCGAGAAACCCTTGGAGGACGGTATCAACATAAGCGGCAGTCTTATTCCGAACGAGGAGGTCAGCCTTAGTTTTGAGACATCGGGCAAGATTACTGAAATCTGCTTCACCGAGGGAACTGAGGTGCGCAAGGGTACTATTCTGGCGCGCATAAACGATGCTCCGCTTCAGGCACAGCTCAAGAAACAGGAGGCACAGCTCAAATTGAATGAGGACCGCCTGTACCGTCAGCAGACCCTGCTTGAGAAGGAGGCTGTAAGTCAGGAGACATATCAGCAGGCTGAGGCAAGCCTGTCGGCTTTGAAGGCCGATATAGAGGAGATACACGCCCGTCTGGCCCAGACCGAGCTTCGTGCTCCGTTTGACGGCATCATCGGCCTGCGCGAGGTGAGTGTGGGCGCGTATGCATCGCCAAGCACTACCGTGGCTACCCTTACCAACACATCAAAGCTCAAGATTGAGTTCTCTGTGCCGGAGCGTTATGCCGGTGTGCTGAAACCGGGCGCGCCACTTACATTCCAGGTGGAGGGCGAGTCAAAGGTATATGAGGCCAAGGTGTATGCCACAAACTCAATCGTTGACCAGAACACCCGTACATTCTCTGTGCGTGCCATCTATGACAATGCCAGACGCGAGCTTGTTCCCGGCCGCTACGTGAGTGTGAGCCTGATAACCCGCACATTTGACAACGCCATATCCGTACCAAGCGAGGCAATCATCTCGGAGATGGGCATAGACAAGGTGTTTGTGTATAAATCGGGCAAGGCTCAGCCGGTTGAGATAACCAAGGGACTCCGTACCGATGCGGAGGTTCAGATTCTGTCTGGCCTGCAGATTGGCGATACTGTCATAACCAGCGGCACGATGCAGTTGCGTACCGGAATGGCGGTTGATCTGAAGGAGATTAATTAATCTGAGGCGCGATGAATATTTCCGAATTAAGCATACGCCGTCCGGTACTCTCCACCGTATTCATTCTGATTATCCTGATATTCGGAGCGGTGGGCTTCATCAGCCTTGGCGTCAGGGAGTATCCTTCGGTGGATAATCCTATCATATCGGTATCCTGCTCATATCCGGGCGCCAATGCCGAGGTTATAGAGAATCAGATAACAGAGCCGCTTGAGCAGCAGATCAACGGTATTCCAGGTATCCGCTCACTGACCAGCGTGAGCCAGTACGGCAGCAGCCGCATCACTGTAGAGTTTGAGCTTTCCGTAGATTTGGAGACGGCTGCCAACGATGTCCGTGACAAGGTGTCACGCGCGCAGCGTCAGCTTCCGCGGGACTGCGACCCGCCTACGGTGTCAAAGGCCGATGCCGATGCCACTCCTATCCTTATGGTAGCCATCCAGAGCGACAAGCGCACCCTTCTTGAACTGAGCGAGATTGCCGACCTTGTCGTGAAGGAGCAGCTTCAGACCATTCAGGATGTGAGCAGTGTGACTATCTGGGGCGAGAAGCGCTACTGTATGCGTCTTTGGCTTGACCCTGTGAAGATGTCGGGCTACGGCATCACTCCGATGGATGTGAAGAACGCGCTTGACAAGGAGAATGTGGAGCTTCCGTCGGGCAGCATCGAGGGTAACACCACCGAGCTGGAGATACGTACCCTTGGCCTGATGCACACCACCGAAGAGTTCAATAATCTGGTCATACGCCACGACGGGGACCGCATCATCCGGTTCAGCGATATAGGTCAGGCAGAGCTTAGCCCGCGCGATATCAAGAGCTATATGAAGATGAACGGCATCCCGATGGTTGGTGTGGTTGTGACACCACAGCCGGGAGCCAACCACATAGATATCGCCAACAGCGTGTATGAGAGAATGGAGCGGATGCGCAAGGACCTGCCGGAGGATGTGGAGTACTCATACGGATTTGACAACACCAAGTTCATACGGGCCAGTATCAGGGAGGTGAAGGACACCGTGTTCGAGGCTCTTCTGCTGGTTGTCATCATCATCTTCCTGTTCCTGCGCGACTGGCGCGTGACTCTTATTCCGTGTCTGGTCATCCCTGTGTCGCTGATAGGTACATTCTTCGTGATGTATCTGCTGGGATTCAGTATTAATGTGTTGTCGATGCTGGCCATTGTACTGTCAGTGGGTCTGGTGGTTGACGATGCTATCGTTATGACGGAGAACATCTATCTGAGGATAGAGCGGGGAATGTCTCCGCGGCAGGCCGGCATAGAGGGCTCACGCGAGATTTTCTTCGCTGTCATCTCAACCTCAATTACTCTTCTGGCCGTATTCATTCCAATTGTCTTTATGGAGGGAACAACCGGAAGGCTCTTCCGCGAGTTCAGCTTTGTGATTGCGGGAACAATAGTCATCTCTACGTTTGTGGCTCTGACATTCACACCGATGCTGTCCACAAAGATTCTGGTCAAGAGAGAGAAGAAGAATGGTTTCTATCGTCTTACCGAGCCGTTCTTTGACGGCATGAACAGAGTCTATGGCCGCAGTCTTGACTACTGCCTCAGGCACAGGTGGATATCGCTGGCTGTTATGGGCGCGGCCCTTGTGGGTTGCGTGGTGATGTGGATACAGCGTCCTGCCGAGATGGCTCCGCTGGAGGACCGCTCGCAGGTGACCATCAGCACGCAGGGTCCCGAGGGAGTCACATACGAGTATATGCGCGACTATACCGAGTCCATCAACGACATTGTTGACTCAATCATACCCGATGCCGAGTTCGTAACCGCCCGTGTAATGAGCGGAGCCGGCAACATTCAGATTACATTGAAAGACCTGAAAGAGCGTGACTACACTCAGATGGAGGTCGCGGCGAAGCTTACCGCAGCCGTTCAGCGCGAGAATGACGCCCGCTCGTTTGTGCGTCAGCAGTCATCGTTCACCGGCGGTCGTGGCGGCAGGATGCCGGTGCAGTATGTGCTTCAGGCAACCAACATAGAGAAACTTCAGGAGGTGCTTCCCACATTCCTGGCTAAGGTGCAGGATAATCCTATTTTCCAGATGGCCGATGTGGATTTGAAGTTCTCAAAGCCGGAGGCCCGTATATCTGTGAACCGCGAGAAGGCCAATATGCTTGGCGTAAGCACCCGCGACATAGCCCAGACCCTGCAGTATGGCCTGAGCGGTCAGCGTATGGGATATCTTTATATGAACGGCAAGCAGTATGATATTATAGGTGAGATAAACCGCCAGCAGCGCAATACCACACAGAATCTGAAATCAATTTATCTGCGTAGCAATACCGGCGATATGATTCAGATGGAGAATCTGGTTGAGCTGAACGAGGGCATAGCACCTCCAAAGCTGTACCGCTACAACCGTTTTGTATCTGCTACCGTATCGGCCGGACTTGCACCCGGACATACGCTGGGTGAGGGCATTGACCAGATGGATAAGATTGCCAAGGAGACGCTGGACGATACATTCCGTACGGCTCTGACCGGTGAGTCACGCGATTTCCGTGAGAGCTCCAACTCGCTCTTCTTCGCCTTCGGCCTGGCCCTGGTGCTGATATTCCTTATTCTGGCGGCTCAGTTCGAGAGCTTCAAGGACCCTGTAATCATTATGCTTACCATCCCGCTGGCAGTATGCGGCGCATTGATCTTTATGTCAATAAGAAATCAGACAATGAACATCTACAGTGAGATTGGTATCATTATGCTTGTTGGTCTTGTGGCAAAGAACGGTATTCTGATTGTGGAGTTCGCCAACCAGAAACGCGATGCCGGTATGGAAAAGATGACTGCCATACGAGAGTCGGCCACACAGCGTCTGCGTCCTATCCTTATGACCAGCACCTCCACAATGCTTGGCCTGCTTCCGCTTATGTTCGCCGGAGGTGAGGGAGCCGCAGGACGTATTGCGATGGGTACCGCGGTTGTAGGCGGTATGCTGATATCGACTTTCTTTACAATGTACATTGTACCATCCATCTACTCGTACATCTCATCTGTACGCAAGGATAAAGACTCTGAGGAATGAGAAGGACAATAGCTATAGCATTGGCCGCGGCCTGCTCACTGATGGCAGGCGCGCAGACTATGACCCTGAGGGAGTGCCTGGACAAGGGTCTGGAGAACAACTATCAGATACGCATAGCCAGAACAAATGAGCAGGTATCTGCCAACAATGACAGTTGGGCGGGTGCCGGTGGAATGCCTTCGGTTGATTTGTCGGCAGGATACAGCGGCAATATGTACAGCCGCGATATGACTGACCGCACCACGGGCAGTGACACCCAGACACGAAACGTGCTGGACCAGACACTGTCAGCATCGGTGGGCGCGACGTGGACCGTGTTCAACGGATTCAAGGTGCAGGCCACCCGTGAGCGTCTGCGTGAGCTTCACTCACAGGGAGAGCTTCGCAGCCGTATCGCCATTGAGGACTTTATGTCGCAGATGGTGTCGGAGTACTACAACTATGTGCGTCAGTCCATCCGTATGCGCAATCTGAACTATGCCGTAGGGCTGTCGCGAGAGCGCCTTCGCATAGTGCAGGAGCGTTACAACATAGGAAACAACTCTCGCCTTGACCTTAAGCAGGCGCAGGTCTATTTCAATGCAGACAGCGCGCAGAGCCTGAAGCAGAATGAGGCTCTGGCATCGGCCCGGATAAGCATCAACAAACTTATGGGCGGACCGTTCGAACAGAGCTATTTCGAGGTGGCCGATACTACTATCGGGCTTTTGCAGGAACTGGATTATGCCACTCTTAATAAGGATGTGCTTGAGAGTAACCTCTCTTTGATCAGTTCCGAGAGCAACAGCCGTATGGCACAGCAGGAGCTTCGCAGTGTCAACGCACGCAACTATCCGTATCTGCGCCTGAGCGCCGGGTACGGATATACGCATAATATCTACGGCTCGGGAACTACGTCGGGACGTGACAACTGGGGGCCTGACTTCGGTGCCACCATAGGTCTTAACCTGCTTGACGGCAAGCATAGGACAGACCGCCTGAACGCCCAGCTTGATATTCAGAATGCAGAGCTGAGCCGCGATGAGGTGGAACAGTCTCTTATGGCGCGTCTCACAGACTTGTGGCAGGCATACGAGAATAATCTGCGGCTGCTTGATCTGGAGAGGCAGAACCTGCTCACGGCACGCGAGACTCATCAGATAGCCTGTGAGCGCTACCTTATTGGCGATTTGTCGGGACTGGAGATGCGCGAGGCGCAGAAATCGCTTCTTGATGCCGAGGAGAGTCTGCTTCAGGCTGAGTATGACACCAAAATCTGCGAGGTCAGCCTTATGCAGATAAGCGGTCATATTATGGAATATTTGCAGTAACTTCGCGCCGGAACAATTCCGTGTAAGAAAAAGTATGAGAAAACTCTTTGTACTTCCGCTCCTTTTGGCGGGCTCGCTTGCCGCTTACTCCCAGACATCGGGACTTATGACCTTTGGTGCCAATCGCCTTAAGAATGATGGCTGGACTGTAGGCATCGCTCCTGTTGTAACCTATAATTCCGATTTAGGCGCGCAGCTTGGCGGAGTAGTGGAATTATGCGACTATGATGAGGGGTCGTTATATACCCAGAGAATCAATCTGGCCGCGAGCTATTGCACCCGCAATCAGGTGATGGTGGATTTTTTCTACGACTCATACAAATTAATCAGAGGCTTGTACTTCACTGCCAGAATAGGATACCAGACACATCCGCTACGCTCATTCTATGGCTTCAACGGTGTGGAGGATTATTATCAGGACTGGGACAGGAACAGGGACGGGCGTGTGGCATATTACAGTATGCAGAACTCTACACTGCGTGCCCAGATGGCTTTGAGGGGCAGCATCACACCGTCGCTTGGATGGACCGGCGGCATTAATTATATGAATGTCAAGACTGGAAATCTGCAGCTCGGTGACTACGATGCCGGCAATACATTGTTCAACCGTTATGTGAGCAGCGGCATAATCAGCCCTGAGGAGAAGGACGGTGGCAGTGTGCTTGAGCTGAAGGGTGGACTCCAGTATGACTCGCGCGACCATCAGCTCTCGCCACGCAGCGGAATACATACCGACTTCCTGCTTACCGCCGGACAGGAGTTCGGAAGCGCGCAGAATACTTATTTCAAGCTTGGCGCCCACTTCCGTCACTATATCACTCCGGGCAAGGACTGGCTCACGTTCGCATATCATCTGGCTTATCAGGGTACCGTAGCGGGCTCATCGCCATTCTATATGCTGCAGGATGTATATTCGTATGACTCATCACAGTCTCTGAACGAGGGCCTTGGAGGAGACAATACCATCCGTGGAATGCTCAGCCGCCGATTGCTTGCAAGCGGTTATGCCTGGGCCAACATAGAGGCCAGATTCAGATTCGTATCGTGGGAGGACGGCAGTCAGTCTATGTCTATTGGGGCCAATCCGTTCTGCGATGTGGGTATTCTTACGCAGACATATCGTCTGGAGAATATGGCATCGGCTACAGGAGCGGATGTGGGCACATTGCGCGATAAGGCATCAAAACCGCAGGTATCGGTAGGCGCGGGTCTGAACTTCATAACGAACGGCAATATGATTTCTTTTGTCTTCGCCAAGTCTCTGACCATGCCGGAGCGCTCGTTTGAGTTCTCTATCGTTGCCAGCTACGCTTTCTAGAAGATGAGAATAGGTAATATAGACTTGGGCGAGAGGCCGGTTCTGCTGGCTCCTATGGAGGATGTCACGGATCCTGCGTTCCGTATGCTTTGCAAGCGCTTCGGAGCTGATATGGTATATACGGAGTTCGTATCGAGCGATGCCCTTATCCGCGAGGTGAACAGCACGATGCGCAAGCTGGAGATTTGCGACGAGGAGCGTCCTGTCGCAATTCAGATATACGGCAAGGATACCGAGGCAATGGTGGGAGCCGCCAAGATGGTTGAGGCCGCGCATCCTGATATCCTTGACATCAATTTTGGCTGTCCTGTAAAGAAGGTGGCAGGAAAGGGTGGCGGTGCCGGTATGCTGCAGAACATCCCCAAGATGCTTGAGATTACCCGTGCCATTGTCGATGCCGTAAGCATACCGGTTACAGTGAAGACCCGCCTTGGCTGGAACGACGAGAGCAAGATTATCGTTGAGCTGGCCGAGCAACTTCAGGATTGCGGCATTCAGGCCCTTACCATTCACGGCCGTACACGTGCCCAGATGTACACCGGTCAGGCTGACTGGACGCTGATTGGCGAGGTGAGAAAGAACCCGCGTATGCATATCCCCATCATAGGCAATGGCGATATTACCACACCCGAGAGGGCAAAAGAGTGCTTTGACCTGTATGGCGTTGATGCCATTATGATAGGCCGTGGCAGCTTTGGCCGCCCGTGGATATTCAAGGAGGTGAGGCATTATCTTGATACCGGCGAGCTTATGCCCGACCCTGGTTTCCGCTGGAAACTGGAGGTGCTGAAACAGGAGGCTCTGGATAGTGTGGCGCGTCTTGATGAGCGCAGGGGCATTGTACACATCCGCCGTCACCTTGCCGCCAGCCCTCTTTTCAAGGGCCTTGCCGATTTCAAGAGCACCCGCATAGCGATGCTCAGGGCAGAGACCGTAAAGGATTTATTTGATATAATGGACAACATTCCAGCCCGCTATCCTGAGTTGGATTGAAAAAAGCATTATCTTCGCACCGAAAACAGCAAAATGGGGTATTAGCTCAGTTTGGTAGAGCACTAGGTTCGCAATCTAAAGGTCACGGGTTCGACTCCCGTATGCTCCACAAGAAGACACCCTACACATATGTGTAGGGCTTTTTTTTGCTGTTTTTGTTGCACCAGAGGCTATTGCAGCAAAAACCGCAGTCAGAGGCTGTCTCAGGGGCTAGGCTCTACGAAGCCTGCTCGCTACGCCGTGAAAT
>CALDKD010000105.1 GCA_937898885.1 uncultured Bacteroidales bacterium
CGAATTTAGCCAGGTAACCGTTCACTTATCGCAAGACTTATTGAAAACCAACCTAGAACACATTATGTTTTATCTCCAAGCCACGTGAGTGTTGGAGCTGTAAAGCGATATGCTTCAGTCGCCTATCCATATACGTTTTGGTGGCTGAATGTCATGCGATTGCCTCACGGTGAGCATATTCGCTCCAAAGTTCAAGTTGATGTGTTCGTTTGTATTTCACAAATAAATCATTATCTTGCAAGACGTTAATCTAAAACCCACGCCTATGTTATTCCATGTTTATGGCGCTAACGCGCTCGCACAATGGGGCATGCTCCTCGTTGTCCTTATCGCTCTTATCCTTCTCAATGAATTCGCACGCAGGACAAAGTTCGGCGGATGCTTCATGTTCTTTGGCGTCCCTGTAGCTTTGACCATTTATTTTGTGGTACTTAAGATTGGTGCCCTCTGTGGCGCTGACTGGGCTCTCCAGAACCAGACCACCGTTTATATGAACGGATGGTTCCATTATGCGAAACTGTATGCCTCACTCTGCGGCTGTATCGGTTTCATGATGATTAAGTACAAATGGGGAATCGGAGCCAAGGACTGGTTCAAGCCGTTCCCGTTCATCATCGTTGCCATCAACATCATGATCGCAGTCTGCTCAGACTTCGAGTCCGCTATTAAGGGCTGGAACTGCTGGTGGCTTTCAAGTGAGAACGTATGGCTGTACGGTGGCTGGCACAACATCATGAATGGTGTCGCCGGTATCCTGAATATCCTCTGTATGACCGCATGGTGGAGCGTCTATCCTTCAAAGGACAAGAAGGATATGATCTGGGCCGATATGACCTGGGTCTATATCATCGTTTATGACATCTGGAACTTCGCATACACCTACAACTGCCTTCCTACCCATACTTGGTTCTGCGGCATCGCTCTGCTTCTCGCTCCTACCATCGCAGCCCTCTGCTGGAACCGTGGCGGTTGGATCCAGAACCGTGCAAACACTCTCTGCATCTGGTGCATGTTCGCGCAGGTATGGCCTCTCTTCCAGGAGACCCTTCCCAACGGTGTGTCCAAGTTCTCATGGGCAACACTGCCTACACTCTATGCTGACGGTACCCTCAACGGTATAGTTGAAGGCGGCAACGCAAACGCAGATCCCACCGCAATGATCGTGGTCAGCGCACTTGCTCTCGTAACCAACGCCGCAGCCCTGACCTACATCATCATCCAGTCCAAGAAGCGTCACATCAATCCTTACAAGACTGATGTCTTCGTCAACCAGAAATACTACAAGGACGCCATCGCCCGCGCAGACATCTAGTAGATTTCACTGAAAGACCGTTCACAATAACAGCGTCCGAGTTTCCCGGGCGCTGTTTTACTACCTATCAGCAAGGAACTTAGACATAAACAAGCCCATAACAGTCTAGGTTTTCTCTCTATGCAAAGCACATAGGAAGGCCAGCACATGAGTTATAAACTGTGCGTCACATATGAGGCTTGTCCATTATGAATTAAATTCACTGCATTTCTCCGTTCTTGACGAACTGGAATGTATTTCCGTCAAACAGCCCCTTGTCGGTGAGCTTCAATTCGGGAATCACAGGTAAAGCCATGAAACCTAAAGTAATGAATGGAGCATTGAATATGCATCCGCTCTGACGGACGGTTTGTTCGAGTTTCAAATTGATTTCGGACAGATCATCTCCCGGAAGGTTGGACATAATACCACCGATAGGAAGTGGAAGCTCAACGGTTTCATTACCGTCCGTGGCCGCAATGCCACCACGCATTGAAATCACACGGTTGATCATATCCACGATCATGCCGTCATCCGAACCTATAGCAATAATATTATGGCAATCATGTGCTATGGTCTGGGCGATTGCTCCATTGGTGATTTCAAATCCACGTATATAAGCAACCTGAGGTCTTGCTCCAGGAACATAGCGGTTGTATGTGACCAACTTCTGGGAGTGAGAATCCTTTGGCCCTGAATACCAGGCTGTGAGGAGCGATCCGTCGGTGGCGACGATCTGAGGGACCACGGATTCCACTTCATTCATATAAGCGATGTCTCCAGTGGTGATTGGCGTTGCCGCACAACGGCTGTAACAGTCCTGCAACTCGAAAGCCTCACTTTCCTCATCGTTCTGGCATACGCCATGAATGTATGTGGCGATGACTTTGAAGTCTGCGGAAAGATCACTGATGGCGATGAAATCGGCGCTGTCACCGACCTGGAGAAGCCCGGTCTTCAGTCCGTAGTGTCTGACAGGATTGAGACATGCCATCCTCAGCACATCCATAACGGGATAGCCATCTTTAATCGCTCGTTTTACTATCTGGTCGATATGCCCCTTTACCAAATCTGTAGGATGAGAGTCATCAGTACAGAACATAAGCATATCCGGACATTCCGCGATAAGAGGAGACAACGCCTCGTAGTTCTTTGCCGCCGAACCTTCGCGTATAAGGACGAACATTCCTGAGTTGACGGCATCTCTTGCCTCTTCATATTGCGTGCACTCATGATCCGTAGAAATGCCAGCGGCCGCATATTGTTTACGTCCCTCACCTACCAGACCGGGGGCGTGGCCATCCACAGGCTTGCCCACCAGCTTGGCTGCATCGATCTTCGCCATCACTTCCGCATCTGCATTCAGCACGCCGGGATAATTCATCATCTCGGAAAGCATCGTGATATCCTCGCGCTTCAGCAAAGACGCGACAGCCTTGCTGTCCAGTATCTCACCGCTTGTCTCTATATCAGTTCCGCAACTGGGGACACAGCTCGGCGCACCGAATCCGAAATAGAAATCGGTCTGCCGTGCATTGTCCAGCATAAGTTCGACACCGGCAATACCCAGCACATTGGCAATCTCATGAGGATCACAGATAGCACCCACTGTACCATGACGCTTGGCAATTCTTGCAAACTCTGTCGGAAGCATCATAGAACTTTCAATATGGACGTGTGAATCGACAAAGCCAGGCAGGTAATATGGAGCATCATCAGGCACGTCACACGGAGTAATAGCAGTAATAACGCCCTCTTTCACAACTATCTCTGCATCAGTCATGGTGCCGTCCAGGATATTAACGACATGCCCAATATACTTTTCGCTGATGTTACACGATGAAAGGACAAAGACAGTTGACATAATCAACATATGAACGAGATGCTTAAACATTTTTGAGATCATCACAATTTAGCATAAAATAACGAAACGAAGTTACACAAAAATGTCCGTGAAGCAAGGGGTGACCTTGGACTTTATGTCCGCCGAAACCTTTCTCCCAGTACAAGACTTGGTGTTAAACAAACTC
>CALDKD010000106.1 GCA_937898885.1 uncultured Bacteroidales bacterium
TCTTGATCATGGACTGAATATGAAGTAAGTCCTCCCAGAAATGGTTCGAGATTCGAAGGTGGTAGTCTACTCAGACAAAAAGCATCGCATAATGCGGTGCTTTTTCGTGTGGTGGGTCTTTTAATGATGTGCGTTTTTGATAGCTTCGAGTCCACCCACTGTTGCAAATGTGCTATATTTGTTCAAAAATTTAGTTATATGCTCAATTCACTTAAAATCATTGTTGCCGCCACTCTTCTGGTGGCTTGTTCAGTTTCAGCAATGGCAGGTAATGGTATTGGTGACTTTTCAAGAAACAAAGGAACCATAGGACGCATCGGCGTCGGTGCTCCTGCCAATTTTGAAATAGGCTTGGGTTACCAGTTCAATAAGTATTTCTCCCTTATTGCAGAGGCCATTTCATTCTCGGGACTTACAGCCGTGTCTGGCGTTGTCGACGCCAGATGGTACATGCTCAATGAATCGTTAACCCCTTATGCCGATGCTAAAATAGGTGCCGGAGTTCTCGGAAAAGATATTGATAACAAGAACTGCTTCGGCCCTATCGGCTCCATTATGGCAGGATTGAGCTGGCGCAGGTTCGATATCGGCGCCGGAGTCATCTACGACCCTTTTCATAAGATTGAGTTCACTTCCGGCCTGACCTGGACCTGCAATTTCGGCAGAAAATAGAACCGGCGGCAGTCGCCCAAATCATTCATTGAAACAAATCGCCTTTTTTGTTTCAATTCCTATTGCGTTTAACCATCGTAAAACCGTGGCTCTTGCCGTGCCACAAACTTAAAGACCATTCCAAATCTCAATGAACATCTGGATTTTAAACAATCCTTTCCGGAATCGGTTCGAGATTCGGAGGTAGTAGCTATACTTCTCAACCCCTGTCGCTTTGCGACAGCCCCTGTCAGGGGCATGCGCCATTCCACTGCGTTCCATGGCGGTGGCTGCGCTGCTTCAACTTTCTGCGAAAGTCTCGCTGACGCTCCGTCACGGCGGCTGACGCCGCCATCGGGCCTTTACCCGCTGTCCGGTCATCGTTTTTGTGGAGTTGCTCTCCGCCGGGCGTGTTGCTCAAATTCCAATTCGAAAATGGGGATATGCCTATGGGTGTCCACCCAAAACTGAAAGTGTTTGAAGACTTAAGTTAGACTGTTATACGCGACAAATTCACCAAGTTTTGTGGCAGCAAAACTGCTCATTTTTCACGCCATTTTGCTGTTTGCGCCTGCATTGTCCCTATGTTTGCCGGACCAAAACATTCATTATCATGCAGGACACACAATTCTTCTTCGACAGCTTCAGCAGTTATCTCACTAGCCAAGCGGCACCTGTCAGGCAACTCGAGGGCCTTGGGCGCCAAATAAGCGTCAGGGTAATGTAAAATCAGCCCGACCGATTGCGCGGCCGGGCTAAATTTATTATTCATAATCGATGTTATTCACCAGGATAATGGACTGGACGTATCGAGAACCCTTCATATCGAGGGTTAAGACCGAACGCCGTTGAAGTATTATACTGGCTGAATATAGCTCTTTCATCAAGCATAAAGAACTTCACTTGGTCAGGGAAATCTGTCTGGTAATCCCTTGTCATATAATATCCAATACAAGTACTATGATATGCAACGAACTCATAGTTTTCCCAATTGCTTCCTACAGCGAGGCCAGCGGCCGGGATAAAAATTGATTTATCCGAATAATTACCTTTTCCTGTGAAAAGACAGCCGGCAACCCCAGTGCCCTCATAATCGGAAAACCACTCGTATCTCGTATTTGCAAGAAGGTTCTCAAAGTCCTGTACACTCGGAATATGCCAAGGTATTGTCGAGTCTATTTTCTGTGTCCATTCATATGCCACAATATCGGTTCCGTCAGCACCGGACAGATCTCTACTAATGTTTTTGATATACCCAAAATTCTGCACAGGGGATGTACATGTATTGGTATTATAGTTTGCTTCTGTAAAACTGTATGTGTTATTAGTTAATGCTCCCGGAAGCCACCAACTACTGTTGTTGTATATAAATCCTTTATCATCACCCCAACATACATGTTTACCATAATCTTCAGGTTTTCCACCACCGAAATTGTGGGTTGCCCAGAAGGGGCCGCCCTCCCAAAGCTGTACACCAACCTCTGTAAAACGAGAATACACTGTGCATGATGCCGTATGAGCACCGTCATCGGTTGTGACCGTTATTGTGGCTGAACCCTTTCCGACTGCATAAACTTTACCGTCATCTACAATTACAGCGCTTCGGTTGCTAGTTCTCCATGTTACAGACTGATTATCAGCATTATAAGGAGTAATCGTCGCTATCAGTGTCTCGGAACCGTCAACTTCCAGAGTCAACTCGGTCTTATTCAATGAGACAGACGAAACAGGGACAATCGTTACATTTATGTCGCAGTAGGCTGTAATGTCTGGATACTCATTCGATGCCGCGGTGATGCGTACCTGGCCGTAATCACGGCATGTTACCTTGCCGTTCTGGTCAACGGTAGCGACGCTTGTGTTGTCGGACGACCAGATTACTGTCTTATCTGATGCATTTGCCGGCAAAATAGTGGGCGTAAGCGTCAGTTCCTGCCCAAGAGAGGCAGTTACAGACGTTTGATTAAGGCTAACAGATGTCACCTTGACCCAAGGAATGACTTCGACATTGCAGAAAGCCATCTTTTCGTCACAAGCTGCAACAACTGCCGCATGTCCTGCCGAAATGCCACTGATATTGCCTTCCTGATCGACCGTTACTACGTCTGTATCGGTACTTGTCCAGACGACACTACCGGAAGCCTTCTCAGGCAATAATAGAGCAGTAACCTTTGCGTCGTAGCCTTCCCTTATTTGGAGAGACTCAGGACTAATGCTTATCCCCTCAACAGGGATCGGTGCGCTGTATACGGCGCGGACGGGGAGACCATAATAGTTGTTGCAAGGCCGGCAACTAGCCCCGCCAGTTTGAAGAACTAACGCCGTATTGCTCTCAGAAACATTCAGGACAGCAATACTGCCGACGTTTTGGAGACTTTCCTGTCCCACACCTGAAAAAGGAATGAATATGGAATTGCCAGCATAATCTCCCTTACCAGATATAATCCAGCCTTTAACGCCAGTCCCATTATAATCAGGCTCGGAACTAACCGTTGTTTTTGACCGGATAAGGGTACATTCAGCCGTTGTCGGCATTCTCCAATCACCACCCCAGAATACTGCGGCGGGGTCGTGGGCAGCATCAAGCGGTGATGCTGCGGACACGCCAGGGGTTGATGAGTAGTTGGCCTCAGTGAAGCCGCCGCTGAAAGCAGCACCGGTCAAAGCATTCTTCCAGTTTGAGCGGTCATACACATAGCCTACTGTATTGCCCCATGAGAAATACCAGCCATAATCTTCAGGGGCGCCGCCACCGATATTGGTCGTTGCCCAGAACGGTCCGTCCTCCCAAAGCTGCACTGCCTCGTGGGTGAACTCGCTGGACAGGGTAATCTTATAGACCGTATTGCGATCGAAAGTTAGTGAAGGTACATCCTTTACAAACGTTGCACCATCCATTGCTGTGAATGTGAAAGTGAGGTCGCTGTAGGTTCCGGGTGGAACGCAGATATTGAAAAACTTAGCCGACTTGCCCAATGATGTGCCGGTGCCGAGATCAAGGGTGATTCCAGCATTACCGGAAGTCGTTATTACAGCATTGTCATTGTTGTCAATCGTAAACGTACCGCTCAGTGGCTTTGTCCCATCCTGAATCTTTATGGATTTCAAGACAACGTCCGGGGTGACTGAGTTTACAACGACCTGCATCATTGCTCCAAGGTTCTTGAAGTTGATCTGCTCGTTCTGCCGGTCTCCCAAGGATATTTCGGAATACATCAGCATTGTCTGGGAGGCAGTCTGTTTGGACGGCCAGGTCAGGATTGTTTCTACACTGTGGTCAACCTCTGCGATATTCGCAGGATAATACGCCCTGACAACGTCGTTTTCCCAAACTTCACATTCGGTGGCATTATTCTGACGGAACGTTCCTTTGGCCGTTCCTTCACCCGCTACAAGTATGAATTCATCCCATGAGCCGTCTTCATCGGTAATGGTAATCAGATCGCCTTCATTCCACAGGATGTCATATTTATAAGACATTGTAGTCTTTGTGTCAGTATTGATATCCTCTGCGATGGCAGTGAATGACGTGAGGGGCTTTCCGTCCGGAACATTATTTGTCAACTCCTCCTGACAACCTATGAAGGAGAATGCAGACGCAAGAAGCATCGTGCAACAAATGAACTTTCTCATATCCGATTGCTCTATTAAATTAACCTAAATCTATAACTCCACCATCATCTGCGGGCTCATTTCCATCTTCACTGGAGCAAAGCACGCCTTGCACTTTAACTTCAATGACTTTTGCCTTCGGGCTTCTATACTCCGGGGCAAATTCTTTTTTCTTTATATTTCCCATTTTTTCGATATTATTTTGTTTCTTGATATGCATAATATGCAATCAGCAAATTTATGTTCAGCAGGCCATTGTAGCAATGACATATTTTACTCAATTCCGCTTGAATCCTTTGAGTATTATTACTCAATTTCGGGTGGGTAGCGAATCGGAACCGGAAGATTTTACAGAAATTGCCGTAACTTTATCCATATGAAAAAGATTATCCTTTCCGTATTCTTCGTGTTGATGACGATGCTGTGCTGCCATGCCCGGAAGGCGGACGCAATAGTCGTCGATGAGACAGCATTGAAGGAGGCCGAGGTCTCCGGAGATGTGCACGAGACCATCAGGCAGCTTGCGATATGTGGTAACGCATGGTCCGACGCCGGAGATATGGACAAGGCCCGCGATTACTGCTGCAGGGCTTTTTCACTGATGAAGGGTTCTTCGGATGCTTCCCTCATGGAGACCAGCTTCACCATCTCCAACTCCTTGTTCACCATAGCCAGGATATACCGAAAGAACAATGACCCTGACAAGGCGCTGGAATACCTTGAGCGAAGCATCAAATTTGAACAAGCACTCAATCGCTCGCATATGACCAGCAGGCGGTATGAGGAGAAAATCGAAATTTTGATAGATGAGCACCGCTACGATGAGGCCATGGCGGCTGTCCAGGAATTACGGGACGACGCCGCTCTCCGTCGGAATAGCCAGCACTATATCTCCAAGTCCTACTATCTGGAAGGCCTTTGCAGAGAAGCCCTTGGAGATACTGCCGGAGCGGAGGCTTCAATAGAGAAGGCTGTCGAATGGGCCGACAAGATATACTTCAATTCAAACCATGTTGACCTTCCTGTTTTCCTTAACAAACTGGCCCAGTACAGCATTGCAAAGGGTGACACGGTTGCAGCGACCGGCTATTACGGACGCGCCATGGGTATCATCGATACCTTCGGGAATAAGGTCCTCAATAATGATGTATGCAACGGTCTGGCGGATCTATATGCGAAGTCCGACCCCGAACTCAGCGCGGAATACCGTCAGAAAGCGCAGAATTATGATTATCTGCCCGAACTGGAGGCACTGGCATCGAAGGTCGCCATCGACAGCATAGACTTCCCGAGGCGAGAGCGCGAGCAGCTGATACGCAACCAGAAACTGAAGATATTCGCCATCACCAGTATCGCTGCCCTACTGATGCTGATTCTTCTTCTGCTCCTGCTGCGCAACCGGAATCTGCACAGTCTGGCAGAGGCGAGGAAGATACAGAACGAGTCCCTGAAGCAAAGCCTGGAGCAGAAGAGCAAGCTGCTGGAACTGGCCCAGAACGTTCAGGACGAGAGGATCAGTAAGGAGATGAAGGACATCGCCGACCAGATGGGCGCAGACTCGAAGCTCACAAAACGTGAGCTTGAGATTGCAACCATGATCAGAGATGGCCTTCAGAACAAGGAGATCGCGGACAAGCTGTGCCTAAGCGTACGCACCGTGGAGAACCACAGGCGCTCGCTTTACCAGAAGATCGGCGTAGGCAATTCCGCAGAACTCATAAAAATCATCGGACAATACCTTCAGAAACAGTCCCAGGAATCTTCATCATCCAACATAATAAGTTAAGAAACTCGGAGAGTTCTACGGTTGTTTATGTCTAAGTCTTGTGCCAGATAGATACTATCGGTGATGAAAGCTCAGATAAATGGGAATTTTACTCATAATAGGGAATAATGAGTATATTTGAGTCATGATACCTACTAAAATCCTGAATTTTGCCTTCATTATTTCCTGCGTCATCCTATCCGGATGCCGGAGAGAAACCGACACACCCAAAGCGCAATACGACAAATGCCAGGAGATGCTGGAGACCAGTCGCGAGGAGCTCGCTTCACAGAATCTGGATGAGGCAGGTAGAATTAATTGTTTTGAATTTGAAGGATGGGCTTAATGGCATCCTCAAGTTTATCGGAGGTCGGACGAGGAGCATTCGTATCAACTCGGGTGCTGGGGAGAGAAAGTGGCGTGCGGCCACAAGACCATAGGCACTCTCAGGACGACCTACCTGTCGATGGCAGAACTATATTTTCGCTAAACGATCAAGTGGCAGCTACTGTGTCACGTTGTATTTACCGTGAACGTACAGTTTGACCCCATAGTACTTCTCAGGATACTCCTTGACAAAGTCGTCATGCT
>CALDKD010000107.1 GCA_937898885.1 uncultured Bacteroidales bacterium
TAGAACCTCAGAAACGGGCACCTTAGACGGCACATCCGGCGCGTCTGTAGATAGTATGTGAATTAATTAAATGCCAGTCTTTACACATCAAGCACATAGAAGTATTAAATACGCAAAACATAGAGATAAAAAGGAATAAACTTGTATATTTGTGGAAATCAAACAATCAGTCAATATGATAAGGAAATTACTATCCATTCTGGCCATGGCGCTTATGGTCAGTTGCTCAGGCAAGGCTGCCTGGGTTACAATTGAGGGAAACAAATTCATTGACCCGCAGGGAAACGAGCTTATATTGCGCGGATTGTGCTATTCTGACCCTGTAAAGCTGGTACGTGAGAACCAGTGGAACGAGAATTACTTTGCACAGGCGGCAGACTGGGGAGCCAATGTGGTGCGTTTTGCCGTTCACCCGTCAAACCTGCGCTCTATGGGATGGGATGCCACATTCGCACAGATGGACCAGGGCATTGAGTGGGCCAGGAAGTATGGGATGTACGTAATTATGGACTGGCATTCCATAGGCAACCTGAAGGATGAGAAATATACATCGCCTATGTACAACACCACCAAGGAGGAGACTTTCCGTTTCTGGAGAACGGTGGCACAGCGCTACAAGGATGAGCCGCAGGTGGCTCTGTACGAGCTTTTCAATGAGCCTACAGTAACCGCGCCGAACGTGGGCAGCTGTAGCTGGGATGAGTGGAAGGCACTGCAGGAGGAGATAATAGACACCATCCGCGCCATCAATCCGAATGCTCTATGCCTCTGCGCCGGCTTCAATTGGGCATACGATCTGACACCGGTGGCCAACGAGCCTATAGCACGCGAGGGAGTGGCATACGTAGCGCATCCGTACCCGATGAAACGCGACCAGCCTTGGGAAGAGCAGTGGGAGAAGGATTTCGGTTATGTGGCCGATACATATCCGGTGATATGCACCGAGATAGGTTTCTGTCTGGAGGACGAGCCGGGCGCCCACATCCCTGTGATGTCAACCCCTGAGTATGGCGAGCGCATCACCAGGTATTTTGAGCAGAAGGGCATATCATTCACAGTCTGGTGCTTCGACACCTCTTGGGCTCCGATGCTGATAAGCGACTGGAACTTCACCCCAACCACCCAGGGCAAGTTCTTCAAAGCCTACCTCCAGTCCAAGAAAGCACAATAACACCTAAACGCTACATAAACAGTAATCCGGTCTATAGCGAACAGCGGTATATGTTTGGAACCCTCGCCACCCTCGGCGCGTCAGAGGGAGGGGCCCGCCGCGAAGCGGTGGGAAGGGAAGTGAGCAACGCGAACGGCGGTTTCAGACATATACCGCTGTTCGCGTTGGCAATTTAGTGTGAATCAAGGGACCTGTCCCCTGTGATTCATCATCCCTTGTTGATGTTCTCCTGAACGAACTTCAGCAGGCTG
>CALDKD010000108.1 GCA_937898885.1 uncultured Bacteroidales bacterium
AGCATCATTTGGAATAATGAAGGCGAGCCATTGACATATGCCATACTTCGTGATTTGGAAGACAAACTGCGAATCGCCAATTGTCGGTTCTCCCAGAACAGACTCTGGAATCTGTATGCTCTTCTCAGACCAAACAATGTAAGAAAGCATACTACCAAAGAAGAGCAGACAGCAATAACCAATATCATTCAGCTTGTCCGTTTCGCTTACAATCAGATAGATAGGCTTGATAGTGTATATGCAACTGCATCCCAGTATTTCAACCTCTGGTGCGGCCAGCGCAATAATGAGAAAACGGCCAAGCAGATAGAAGTGATGCGTCAGGTCGTTGATTACGTGGCCTCGAATGGCGCATGCACCATAAAGGAGATACGTGAGGATGACAAGACTCGTGCAGCTCAGATTATCCAGGCCTTCGGTGGCTTGGAACAGGCTAATGTTGCTCTGACATCGTTATACAAATTCGTAGTTTACAGAAAAACAGCATAATATCGGTCATGACAATAGACGAGATAAAGGAACTTATCAAAAATGACGAGACTCGGACAGTTGAGCTGAAGAAGACGACAGGCGAGTTGAAGGATGCCATGCATTCCGTTTGCGCCATGCTTAACAGTGATGGAGGTTATGTCATTATAGGCATAGCACCCAAATCACTGAAGATTATTGGACAGCAGGTTACTGATGCAACCCGTCAGGAGATAGCCAGAGAAATCCGCAAACTGGAACCCTTCGTGGATATGCCCGTCCAATATATAGATATTCCTGACACTGATGGTAATCAACTTATTGTCCTTCATGCTGATAAGAACCTGTATAGTGACGCGCCATATGTATTTGACGGCAAGCCATATTACAAATTGGAAAGCACTACCATGCAGATGCCTCAGACTATGTATGAGGATCGTCTGCGGCAGCGTAGTCCGGAAAAGTACCGTTGGGATGCGCAGATAGCAGATGGCTACAACATTGAAGATTTGGATGAGGACCTGATTCGCCGAGTCGTAAGAAGTGGCATAAATAACGGTCGCATTCATGCATCTGCCGCCAATGATTCAGTTGAACAGTTGCTTGATAGGCTTGAATTGTTAAAGGACGGAAAGGTTACCAACGCGGCCATGGTTCTTTTTGCCAAGAAAATCCGTGATTACTCACAGATAGAACTTGGCATGGCCTGCTTCCGTGGAACGACCAAGAGTATCTTCGTTGACAGCAAGTTTGCTGCCGGCAACTTTTTCTACATGCTTGATTCCGGTATCACATTCCTCATGAATAATCTGAAGATAGGAGGCAAGGTCGTTGGATTGCTGAGGGAAGAGAAACTGGAGCTGCCTATTGAAGCTATGCGTGAAGCACTTATCAATGCCCTTTGCCATCGACAGATAGAGAGGTCCATGACCAATGTGACGCTCGCAATCTTTGATGATCGTGTGGAAATCAGCAATCCGGGTTGTCTGCCACCTGAGATTCCTGTAGAGAAGATCAAAGAACCGCACAAGTCTTATCCTCGCAACAGATCCATAGCACAGGTGCTTTATCAGACTGCATATCTTGAGCGATGGGGCTCAGGAGTGCAGCGCATACTTGAAATCTGTAAGGAGTATGGCGTCCCTGAGCCGGAATGGAAGGCTACACCTTATGAGGTTACCGTAACCTTTTGGCGTGGAAAGAATGATACAAAAGATGATACAAAAGAACTGACTGAACGTCAGAGTGTTATTCTGTCGCTTATCCGGCAGGATGATACAATAACAATTGATGAGATGATACAAAAGACAGGAGTCTCACCGATTACAATTAAACGAGATATTGATACTCTCCGCAAATCAGGCATAATTAGTAGGGAAGGCGGCAGAAAATCAGGACATTGGGTAATTCTAACAAAATAAGAGCACATCATGGCATCAAATACAGAAACATCGTTAACCAAGAAGGTCTGGACGCTGGCAACCACTTTGTCAGGCCAAGGTATAGGTTTTACCGACTATATCACTCAGCTCACTTATCTTCTTTTCCTGAAGATGGATAATGAGAATACTGAAACCTTCGGAGAGGACAGTGCTATTCCGGAAGGCTACAGGTGGAGTGACCTGATTGATCTGGATGGTCTTGAACTGATAGAACAGTATGAATCTACACTGAAGAAACTCAGTGAGGAAGAGAACCTTATCGGAACCATCTTCGTGAAGGCCCAGAACAAGATTGACAAGCCGGTTTACCTCAAAAAGGTCATAACCATGATTGACGAAGAGCAGTGGCTTGTCATGGACGGTGATGTCAAAGGTGCCATATACGAAAGCATTCTGGAGAAGAACGGGCAGGATAAGAAGAGCGGGGCAGGGCAGTACTTCACTCCCCGTTCTCTGATATCGGCCATGGTCGATGTGACCAAACCGCAGATAGGTGAGACCGTCTGTGACCCAGCCTGCGGAACCGGTGGCT
The DNA here is from genome assembly GCA_937898885.1 of uncultured Bacteroidales bacterium. Lineage (GTDB taxonomy): Bacteria > Bacteroidota > Bacteroidia > Bacteroidales > Bacteroidaceae > Colenecus. Next base: position 2,443 of record CALDKD010000108.1, read on the forward strand.
TCCTGCTGGCTGCATACGACTATATGAAGAACCAGTCTCAGGACAAAGCCAAACGTGACTTCCTGCGTGATAAAGCCCTCCATGGCTATGATAACACCGCTCTGGTCGTTACCCTTGCATCAATGAACCTGTATCTGCATGGAATAGGAACAGACAGAAGCCCGATTCTGTGTCAGGATTCATTGGAGAAAGCTCCAGAGACATTGGTTGACGTGATATTGGCCAATCCACCATTCGGCACCCGTCCTGCAGGAAGCGTTGACATAGACCGCCAGGATTTCTATGTCGAGACCAAGAACAACCAGTTGAACTTCCTCCAGCACATAATGGTGATGCTGAAAAATGGTGGCCGTGCCGCTGTGGTTCTTCCGGACAATGTCCTCTTTGAAGGTGGTGCCGGTGAGGTAATCCGCAAGGAACTGCTGAAGAACTTCAACCTGCATACCATCCTCAGGCTGCCTACAGGTATCTTCTATGCTCAGGGCGTAAAGGCTAATGTACTATTCTTCCAGAAAGGCCAGAAGACCGAAAATGTCTGGTATTACGACTACCGTACCGGAATCAAACATACGTTGGCTACAAAGCCTATGCAACGTCAGCATTTGGATGATTTTGTGGCTTGCTACAATGCAGAAAATCTTCAGAACAGGAAGGAAACGGAACGGTTCAAATGCTATCCTGTGGCTGATCTGTTGGCTTGTGACAAGACTTCGCTTGATATTACCTGGATTAAGCAGGATAACGATGATGACGACTTTTCTCTGGCTGATCTTATCGCTACAATGGAAGAAAAAAGCAACAACATTTCCGAGGCTGTACAGAAACTGAAGGAATTGATGGCTGGTATTGAAGAATAAAGGGAAGGTATGGATACAAAGAAACTCCGTCAGAAGATACTCGACCTTGCCATCCACGGCAAGCTTGTCCCTCAGGACCCCAATGACGAACCGGCAAGCGTATTGCTGGAGCGTATTCGTGCCGAGAAAGAAGCCCTGATAAAAGAAGGGAAAATAAAGAGAGCAAAGAAGACAACCACTTCCGATACGTCCCATTATGAGAACGT
>CALDKD010000109.1 GCA_937898885.1 uncultured Bacteroidales bacterium
CCGATGGTAGGCTGCTCAGTAGCTTGCGCCGTTGACGTTGCCCAGGCTCTGGCTGGCAAGTAATTGGTAGTTACTTTATATATGAAGGTCTCCGTGGCTTTGGCTGCGGAGACTTTTTTGTCGCAATTAAATGATGGTAGGGCGGTGTTACTGTATTGCCGGCTTTGGATGGAGCGCTCAGGGGTATTACCTGCGATGCTACTCGCCAACGCTCCGTGAAGCCGTTGCTCTCATTTTACCCCGCATTTGCAGTGAGGCCTCGCCGCGAATCGGCAGGGACAGGCACCGCTGATTCACCGCAAACTGATTGAGACTATCATTTCCTTACATCCCTGACGAGACGTATGGAAATGCCGGTTCCACGGTACGTGTCGTCTGCGTATTTAAGCAACATACCATCGAAGTACAAGGAGCACGCTTTTCTTTCATCTTTTTTATTGGAGCTTGAAGTCCAGTACCAGCCTATGCTGTATGGATTCCCTGGCATCCTCGTTATTTTCGTCCTTTCGCGTAATCCGGCCACCGGCAGGAAGGCGATGCCGGCTTCGTTAATCTCTTTCCAAGTTTGTTTTCTTGGGGATATCTCTTCTCCGTTGTAGTCATCGGGATAGATGAACACCCCATGGTATATGGGATCCTCAATCTTTACGCCTCCCCACCAGTTGGTGTACCTGGGCTTGCCGTAGGTCATTGGCCTTTCCTCAAGAAGGTATTTCCACTCATCATAGGAAAGGGTGCGCCATAAGCCTACTCTCCGCTTTCCGTTGATAATGACACCGAAGTCCTTACGTGGGGTGGTTTCCGTCTCGTTCGTGAATATAACATCTTCTGTAGTAGCATATAATTCAGGATCCGGGAACAATTCCCATAGGGTTATTTCCTGGAATTTGCTCCAGAAGAAATGGTTTTTGTGAGACGCCAACCATATACTGTCACCAGTTTTAGGATGGTGGTGCCATTGTTTGTCTTCGAAGTAATAGTCAGTATCCATTTTCCGGTCATAAGTCCAGCTACCTAACCAAAGGTTGCCCTGAGAGAAGTAAACCTGCCTGTCTTCCGACACGCTGAACTTCCCTTTTAGCGCTCCTGCAGGTATGTCGTCAACCGTCACTATACAGAAATCCGTAATCCAGGCGTCCTCGGTCGTTGCCGTGACAGTGGCCGTTCCCACGGCAACGCCCGTTACTTTACCGCTCTGGTCCACTGTGGCAATGGATTCATCCGAACTTTTCCAGATGACATTCTTGTTTTCCGCATCTTTGGGAAGAACGGTCGCCGAGAGCGGGAAAGAGACTTCAGGTTCTATATCCAGAGTAATATAGTTGAGATTTATGCTTGACGGCATGTGGGAAATATCCAGGTATAGGGCAATCTTCGCTACGGTGTTGTGCTCAATCTCGGGCATTGTGGTGGAGCGCATCTTGCGGATGCGTCCGTCACTGAAAACGAATTCGAGCGTGAGATCCTCATACTTCCCTGCAGGAACGGCAATGTAGAAAGATTTGACAGTCTTGCCTATGGTGACATTATCCAACTGAAGGGTGATGCCGTTGTTCGAGGCACCTGTCATCACCGCCTTGCCATCTGTCACTACAAATTCACCGCTCAGCGGCTTGTTGGCATCTGACAGCCTTATTTCCGCCAATTCCGTGTTCTTCTCCGATGCCGAGAGGGCTATGTGAAGCATAGCGCCGAGGCCGGAGAAGTATACGGTCTCGTCACCGATGCCGGAGATGGTATCGCTGGCAAACATCGGGACTGACTGGTCTGCGGTCTGGACCGCAGGCCATTCATAATGGTCGCCTGCTCTCAGTGATGCAGGGGAGAAAATCTCCACCTCACCGGATATCCTGGCCTTGGATGGATTCCAGTTCTCGTCAAGATCCTGTATGAATGTACCCTTGGTGGTTCCGGTTCCGTCGGAGAGGGTGAAGTTGTCAGTATTCTTGCCATCGGTTACGAATATCCGGTCGCTCTCATCCCATTGAACCTCATAACATACGGCATTATGGCTCCTGGTATCATTGCCAACAGCTATGGCCACGGCATTGATTACGGATCTGTCAATATCACCTACAATAACTCCAAGGATGTCTTCTGTGTTGTCGCAGGACGCTGCAAGTACGAATGCCACTGTCAGGCTGATTTTCAATATTACGGATCTTCTCATATCGCTGTCTCTTTTCGTTAAGCCGTTATAGTGTATGGAAACCACCGTCTCCAAACTCCTTCTCATACATTGGACCGTTCACGCTCTGGCAAAGCATGCTCCTTACATTCACCTTGATAACCTCAGCCCGAGGGGCCTTGTAATCCTTCTTTGAATCAATAATCTTCATATGTTGTAAACTATCAGCCTTATAAAATACTGCAAAGATAGGCCAATCCATCAGAATTCCAAACAAAACTCAGACAAAAAGTGAGCGCGGTGGATAAGTATCGACAGGATGAAGGAGGCGTAACTTATGTAATTCTTTGGCGATTATGTGCCATATCTGTAACATTTACTAAATTTGTAGAAAGCTACTGCAAGAATACGACATTCAATGGCATTGTATCAATCTGAACTCTATCACTCTTTAGGCCTTGACCTGTTTCTGTCGTCAGGTTCCTACAAGGTCTGCTACATTCTTCTGCCTGTGCGTCCTGAGGAAGATGATATGCTATGGTACCAGGAAATGGCTTCTGAACTGGGTATTCATCTGGTAATAGTAAGCGGAATGGACTGGAATAACCAACTGACTCCCTGGACTGCACCGTCATTGAGAAAGAGAGACTCTGATTTCGGTGGTGGGGCAATGGCGTTTCTGGATGAGTTAAGTCAGGACATATTTCCTTACGTTGAGAGGAAACTGGGTTTTGGGAAGAGAGTGTGGCGCTCTATGGTTGGCGTCTCTCTGTCCGGTCTCTTCTCTGTATGGTCGCTCTACAAATCAGACCTGTTCAATGCCATAGGCTCAATATCGGGCTCGTTCTGGTATGATGGCTTTGAGGAATGGATCCGGAAACAAGACGGAATATCGTCCGGGAATATAGATAAGCTGATTATGCTGTTGGGAGAAAAAGAGAAGGACAGCAGGAACGGGCGTCTGGCTAAGGTGGAGTCTGCGTCAAGGGCTGTATATGAGCTGCTCAGGCCAATGACGGTTAAGTCTGAGCTCGGGCTGGTGGAAGGTACGCATTTCTCGTCATTGCGGCCTAGGATGGAGCGGGTGCTTAGGTTCTTGGGCGGATAATGCAGTTGATCTCATATTTGCTTCCTGCCGCACTCGCCATATCGTTTGCCGACGAGCGGTCGCAGCTCATTCAATGGCGAGGGGATGCAACGGTGTGAATTATGTTTTTAAGGATTTAAGGTTTTGTGGAAAAATCCGTACGATATTTACCTCATTCGGAACTTTGTCCTATATCTGCTCAACCGGCTGATTTCAATTTCCCAGTTGGGGAATTTTTTTTTCCCAATTGGAGAAATAAAATCGGCCAGTCAGGCTGGTATTCGGGCGT
>CALDKD010000110.1 GCA_937898885.1 uncultured Bacteroidales bacterium
CGCGCATACCGCGCATACCGCGATAGTTATATTATAGCCAGACCTCACATCTGCATTGTGAATGAGAATTCTTTAGCGGAATCCAGTCGGCGTCAAGGCTGATACGGGCTGTCATACATTATTTCTTGACGAGGAAAGTGTGAAAATTCAAGTGAATACTGATGATTATTACAAATGAATAATTCCACGCACAAACATGCGGCCTGCAGTGCCGTTCGGTAACTTCAGAGGGTCCGCCACTGCTCACATTAATCGCTACTGTTTGATGCAGGGCGTCTTTATTGGAAATTTGGAAATTGAACAGTTGCATACCTTACCTCCGTTAAGGTGGTAAGGTAAGGCCTGGCAGCAGAGTCTTAAGGTTTTTCTGTAAGAATTTATTACAGCGTGCTCGCGTAATGCCCATATACCTCCCTAACTGCCCGATTTTATTTTCCCAGTTGGAGAACAAAATCTCCCTAACTGGGAAAATAAAATCCGCTAGTTAAAGAAATTCAGGCATAAACTCTTGCAGAGGCAATTATTGTACGAATATTTCCTTAAAACCTTAAAAACATAATTCATATCGTATTCTGGTCCAAAACCTGGAAAACAATACGATTTAAAGTTTTAGGATTTAAGGTTATACAGCACCTTACCGCCTTACCGCCTTACCGCTTCACAGTGAATCAGCGGTACCTGTCCCCAGTGATTCACTGCCCATTGAAGGCTTCTAGCATATCAGGGCAAGTCGTTCGTGGCCTCCAATCTGGCGGTGTCGATATCGCAGGTGGGCAAGAAGGTGTTGCTGATAGGTATGGATATCCGCAAGCCGGCTTTAGGCAAGATATTCAAGGAGCTGAGGCCTAAGAGCGAGGAGAATACGGTTGTGGACTGGCTGGTAGGCCGCTGCACTGATATGGACGCGCTGGTGAGTCACTCTGAGACTTACGAGGGTCTGGATGTGATCTTTGCCGGTGTGGTTCCGCCGAATCCTACCGAGCTGCTTACACGCGCCGATCTGGCCGGTCTCATCGGTCATTTCCGTGATAAGTACGATTACATTGTGATTGACTCGGCTCCTTATCTGCCGGTGTCGGACTCATCTATTATAAACACTTATGTGGATGCCACTCTCTACACCATCCGTGCGGGAGTGACAGACCTGAAGCTGCTGCCTGAGATAAACGAGGCCATCAAGAGCGAGACCAAGCCGATGAAAAACGTGAGCGTGATTCTGAATGACCTGGATCTGGAGGCTACCCGCTACCGCTACGGCTACGGTTATGGCTACGGCGGTCAGAAGAAGGGCTACGGTTACGGCTATGGCCGTGGCTCCATCAGGATTATGAGGCATCTGCTCAAGGCGGGGATGTACGATTTCGTGGCTACGGACCTGCACAGCGTGGAGCAGCTGGAGCGTATTATGGAGGAGCCCTGCCGCAGGCGTATGCGCAGGTGGTTCCAGGAAAAATTCGCCGCAGATGTGCGCTGATAGCGGAATTCTTGCTATATTAGCGCATTAAAACAGAAATTATTAACGAAATACTACAAATATGGCTGAAGAGAACAACAAGGAGAGTATGCTGAACAGGGAGTGCTCACGTAGAACCGCTTTGAAGATTATGGCTGTCGGTGGCGCCGGAGCTATCCTGAGCGGGTCATTGCTGGAGTCGTGCAAGGGTAGTACCGCAAAGGCTACGCCGGCTCCGAAGGGACCTGTTGGCGATAACGATAAGATTGTACAGAAAAAGTGGGCTCAGACGGGCGATACCGTAGGTCTGCTGGGTATGGGCTGTATGCGCTTCCCGCAGAAGCAGGGGCAGGGCGGCGGCTTTGGCCGTGGCGGTGCCATTGACCAGGAGCAGGTGAACGCTATGTTCGACTATGCCATAAAGCACGGCATCAACTACTTTGATACGGCTCCGGCATACGGCGGCTCGGAGGAGGCTACAGGCATAGCGCTGAGCCGTTTCCCGCGCGAGTCTTACTATCTGGCCACCAAGATGTCCAACTTCCAGGGCGGTACGGCCGACAGTGCGAGGCAGATGTTCGAGACATCGCTCTCACGCCTGAAGACCACCTATATTGATTACTTCCTGCTGCACGGAGCAAGCAGCAAGCGCGATATGGACAACCGTTTTGTGAACAACGGTGTGATGGACTACGTTCTGGAGCAGAGAAAGGCCGGCAAGATAAAGCATCTGGGCTTCTCGTTCCACGGCGGACGCAGCGATATGGACTATATGCTCTCACTTCACAAGCAGTATCACTGGGATTTCATACAGATTCAGATGAACTATATGGACTGGGACGCACCCAGCACCCGCAATGCCGATGCCCGCTATCTGTATGAGCAGATTAGCAAGCAGAACATTCCTATCGTGGTGATGGAGCCTGTACGTGGCGGTGCCCTGGCCAATGTGAACGATACCTTCCGCGGTATGATGGCCGAGGCTCATCCGGAGCTGAGCCCTGCCGGTATGGCGCTGTCGTTCGTAGGCTCATATCCGGGCGTGATGACCGTTCTGAGCGGTATGTCCAATATGGAGCAGCTTACCGAGAATGTGGCTACGTTCGTGAACTTCCAGCCGCTGCCTCAGAAGGACATTGACCTGCTGCTGAAGATTGCCCAGATGCAGCGTGAGAACTCTGCCATAGGATGCACAGGCTGCCGCTACTGTATGCCGTGTCCCTACGGTGTTGACATACCTGCCAACTTTGCCGTTTATGACAAGTGCGCCAGCGAATATACCCTGCCGAACCCCGACAACAAGGACGACAAGGACTACAGCAAGAACCGCCGCGCGTTCCTGAACCGCTACAAGGCTCTTGACAAGAAGGCTATGGCCGACAACTGCATCAACTGCCGCGGCTGTGTGTCAAAGTGCCCGCAGCACATCAATATTCCTAACCAACTGGAGAAGATCAAGACTCTGGTTGAGAAGCTGGGATAAGTCTATTTTATGAAAGGAAAGAAGAAATCCATACTGAGGATAGCCAGAGTTACTCTGGCTTTCCTGTCTGTAGTGGCTATGACGCTGCTCTTTGCCGCAGGCGCCAGGAGCGGTGCGCTGGCCTTTATGGCAAAGGCGCAATTCATTCCGTCTTTGCTGGCTGTGAATGTGGTGGTTCTGGTGGCGCTGCTTCTGCTCACGCTGCTGGTGGGCCGTCTGTACTGCTCGGTAATATGCCCGCTTGGCATAACGCAGGATCTGTTCAACTGGATTACCAAGAAGGTTGGCGGCAAGAGGCAGGCTATCCGCTTTGGCTACTCCAAGCCGCGCAATGTGCTGCGATACACTGTTCTGGCGCTCTATGCCGTGGCCGTTATCCTGGGCATAGGCTCGGTGATAGCGCTGCTTGACCCGTACGCCGCTTTCGGCCGTATTATGACGGACGTATTCGGCACGGTGACTGTTTGGCTGAACAATGTGCTGTCTGGTGTGATGCCGGGGCTGTTCGGCCGCGAGGAGTACATTGCCGTGAATGCGCTGTCGCTCTCTGTAGCCATTGTCACGCTGGTGGTTGTGGCGTTCATGGCGGTGCGCGGAGGACGTACGTACTGCAACACAATCTGTCCGGTGGGCTCGCTGCTGGGCCTGATAAGCCGCTGCTCTGTCCTGAAAGTACGGATTGATACTGACAAGTGCAACGGATGCGGTCTGTGCGGCAAAAAATGCCGTGCCAGTTGCATCGATACCAAAAATCATAAGGTGGACTATAGCCGCTGCGTGGACTGCTTTGACTGCATTGACAATTGCAATCAGGGTGCCATAAGCTTCGGCGTCCCCGTTAAGAATAAGGTGAACGTGATGGATAACGATAAGAGCCGCGAGGCTGACGATGTGTCGCGCAGGAAGTTCCTGTCGGCGCTTGCCATGGTGAGCGTGGCTGGTACCAAGCTGTGGGCCAGGGAGAAGGTTGAGAAGGTTGAGAGTCTGGTGGATGGCAAGGCTCCTGAGAGGCACACCGCGGTGTCGCCGTTCGGCAGCATCAGCCACAAGCATCTGAACAGCAAGTGCTCGGCCTGCCATCTGTGCATTGACAAGTGCCCGCAGAAGGTTCTGCGTCCTGCCCTGAGGGAGTACGGTCTGGATGGCCTGATGCAGCCTGTGATGGACTACACGGTGAGTTTCTGCGATTATGACTGTACGTTGTGCGGCGAGGTCTGCCCCGCAGGCGCCATAAAGCCTCTGACTCTTGATGAGAAGCAGTCAACGCACATCGGTCTGGCCGTCTACAGCAAGGAGGATTGCGTGGTGAGCCACGGCACTCTGCTGTGCGGCGTGTGCAAGCAGGCGTGTCCCGCCGATGCTATCACCCTGGTTCCCGACTACAACGAGCCTCTTTCCGAGGCCGAGCTGGAGACCCTTGCTGAGATGCCCGCCGATGAGCGCACCCGCGCCCGCTATCGCCTCTATCCCCAGATAGATTCCGACCTCTGCATCGGTTGCGGCGCCTGCCAATACCGCTGCCCCACCAAAGCCATCGTAGTGAACGGCTTCTCCGAACACCGCTGACAGTCGTTTTTTCGATATTATTCAGTAATAAGGTCCTGCTCAGCAAGGCCGCTGCGACATCAACTTTGTAGACCCTCGCCACCCTCGGCGCGTCAGAGGGAGGGGCCCGCCGCTTTAGCGGTGGGAAGGGAAGCTAACGAAGTGAGCGGCGGTCGGAAAAACCAATGCCGCAACGGCCCGTTAATTATCTTTTCTCGCGCTTGATCGTTTTCTTGCGGCGTACAGACCAGCCGAAGAAGCCGGTGGGGTTGGTCACATCGAAGTACTGGCCGTGATTGTAGGCGATGAGCTTCATTGCCGCCATATCCAGAGTGCCGTCGGGAAGCAGATACTCCTCGTCAACCTGCACATTCACCACCTCCGCCAGAAACATATCGTGCGAGCCGAGCCGCCTCACATCAACCACCTTGCACTCGATAGAGACCGGCGATTCCAGCACCGTAGGAGCATTCACCACAGAAGCCTTGCCCGGAGTAAGACCGGCAAGGTGAAACTTATCGCAGTCGCGCCCCGAGCGCACCCCGCAGAAATCCGTGGCACGCGCAAGAGCCTTCGTAGTCAGATTAATCACGAAACAACCATTACGCTTGATAATATCATACGAATAACGCTCCGGCCGCACCGAGATATAGCACATAGGCGGGTTGCTGCAGACAGTACCCGTCCAGCCGATGGTAAGCAAGTTATACTCCTCGGGAACAGCTCCGCAACTCACCAGCACCGCCGGCAGCGGATAAATCATAGTACCCGGCTTCCAGTCCTTCTTCATCGCACATCGTCAGGTTGTGTCAGCTTGCGGAAAACCGGCGGGAAAGGCAACTGGAAACGCATCAGCTCACCGCTCACAGGGTGAATGATGCTGAAACGATAATTGTGCAGCATAAGACGGCGCGCAGGGTTAGTCTCAGCGCCATACTTGATATCGCCAGCGATAGGACATCCCATCTCAGCCATATGGACGCGGATCTGGTTCTTCTTGCCAGTGAGAATCTCCACATCGATAAGCGCGAAACGGCCTCTGCTCTGCAGCATGCGATACCTGGTGATGGCCAGACGACCCTCCTCCGGATCATCCGTAGAGTGAACCTGCAGATGCTCGTTCTCAGTAAGGTACGACTGAATCTCGCCCTCCTTCTGCTCAGGAACACGCTCAGTGACGCACACATAGCGGCGCTCCTTCACATAGAAATCCCAGTTCTCGCGAAGCTCCTGCTGCATATCGCGGTTCTTGGAGAACATCAGGATGCCCGATGTGTATTGGTCAAGACGATGGCAGGTATAGAGGTCCGCCTCGGGATTGTCGTGGCGGATATACTCGCGCACGATGTTGAACGCGTTGTTAGTACGCTGCGTCTCGTTCGCTACCGAGAGCAGGCCCGACGCTTTCTCGATGACCACCATCCACTCATCCTCGTAGAGAATGCGAACCTGCGGATTGTTGAACTTGTAGAACGAGCGCCCGAAGTTTATCTGAACGGTGTCGCCCGGCGAGAGTGGGGTATCAAATTGTGTGACCGGCTTGTCCATAATGGCGATATGCTTGTATTTCAACATGGATTTTATCTCTGTGCGGCTCTTGTCCGGGAGCGTCTGTATGAGAAACGGCAGGAGAGTAGTCTCCTGGGTCACCGTGAACGACTTGATGTTGTCGGCTGTGAGATGCCGCTGATTGTTATTGTTGTTTCTCTGTCTCATAATCTGTTAAACAAAACGGTTGGCGGCATTGATGAAAGCCAGCACGGCGGCCTTGACAATGTCCGTGTCGGCGGCGAAACCATAGTAGAGATTGCCGTCGTACTCAACCTGCATATGAACCTTACCCACATCGTCGCAGCCCTTGTCCATAGCCTGGATAAGGAACTCGCGGATGAGCATCTTCTTGCCGATAATCTTCTTGACGCACTTGATGGCCGCATCCACAGGGCCGTTTCCGCGTGAGATGGCCGCCTTGTACTCACCGCGCACCAGCAGGCGCACGTGTGCCCGTGTCTGCACGCTCACACCCGACACGGCCTTCAGGTACTCCAGCTGGATAGGGGCCACGTAGTCCTTCTTGCGGCCGGAGATGGTGAGGATGTCATCGTCGGTGATGTCCTGACGGGTGTCGGCCAGGCGGATGAACTTCTGGTATGTGGCGTCGAGCTCCTCCTTGGTAAGCTCTATGCCCAGTGCTGCCAGCCTGTGCCTGAGGGCGGAATGCCCGCTGCGGGCCGTGAGCACTATGCTGTTCTCCTCTAGGCCGATGTCCTTGGGGTCGATTATCTCGTACGTCTCGCGCATCTTGATGATGCCGTCCTGATGAATGCCCGATGAGTGCGAGAAGGCGTTGCGGCCAACCACAGCCTTGTTGGGCTGTACCGGCATATTCATAAGGCTGGATACCAGGCGGCTGGCGTGGTAGATGCGGGTGGTGTCGATGCCAGTGCTGAAGCCCAGCTCCGGACGCCCCTTCAGAATCATCGCAATCTCCTCCAGGGCAGTGTTGCCGGCGCGCTCGCCGATGCCGTTGATGGTCACGTCAACCTGACGGGCACCGTTCATAATGCCCTGCAGGGTGTTGGCGGTGGCCAGTCCCTGGTCGTTGTGGCAGTGTACCGAGAGTGTTACGCGGTCTATGCCGTCAACGTGATCGCGCAGGTACCGCAGCTTCTGGCCGAACTCCTCCGGCAGGCAGAATCCCGTGGTGTCGGGGATGTTGATGACGGTGGCTCCGGCCTTTATGACGGCCTCAATGACGCGTGCCAGATACTCGTTGTCGGTACGGCCGGCATCCTCGCAGTAGAACTGCACGTCGTCGGTAAGGTTACGGGCATAGCGGGTGGCCATTATGGCGCGCTCCAGTATGTCCTCGCGGTTTGAGGCGAACTTGTATTTGATGTGGTAGTCGGAGGTGCCGATGCCGGTCTGGATGCGTCCGCGTCTGGCCTGCTTGAGCGATTGCGCGGCGGCGTCGATGTCGCTCTGTACGGCACGCGAGAGCACGCAGATGACGGGCTCGGTGACGGCCTTGGTTATATCCACGATGCTGGTGAAGTCGCCGGGGCTGGAGATGGGGAAGCCCGCCTCGATGACATCCACGCCGAGCTCCTCCAGGACCTTGGCCACCTGCACCTTCTCGATGCTGTTCAGCTGGCATCCCGGAACCTGCTCGCCGTCGCGCAGGGTGGTGTCGAATATCTGTATCCTCTCTGCCATTATTTCAGCCAGCGGTCAAGCCAGTCAAAGTAGGTACGCTGCCAGAGTACGCCGTTCTGGGGTTTCAGCACCCAGTGGTTCTCGTCTGGGAAGAGAAGCAGCTCGGCCGGAACGCCGCGCAGGATGGCGGAGTTGAAGGCCGATACAGCCTGTGAGTAGAGTATGCGGTAGTCCCTCTCTCCGTGGATGCAGAGTATGGGGGTATCCCATTTGTCGATGAAAAGGTGCGGCGATGTGGCGAATGAACGGGCGGTCTTGTCGTTCCTCACCCAGTACTCGCCTCCGAGGTCCCACTCGGTGAACCAGAACTCCTCGGTCTCGACGGACTGCTGCTGCAGGTTGAAGATGCCGTCGTGTGCGATGAAAGCCTTGAAGCGCTTGTCGTGATGGCCTGCCAGCCAATATACCGAGTAGCCGCCGAAGCTTGCGCCTACGCAGCCCAGACGGTCGTTGTCGATGAACGGCTCCTTGCTTACCTGGTCGATGGCGGTGAGCAGGTCCTTCATGCACTGGCCGCCGTAGTCACCGCTGATCTCCTCGTTCCACCCGCTGCCGAAGCCCGGAAGTCCGCGACGGTTGGGCGCTACCACGATGTAGCCGTTGGCTGCCATTATGCGCATATTCCAGCGATAGCTCCAGAACTGCGATACGATGCTCTGCGGGCCTCCCTCGCAGAAGAGGAGGGCAGGGTATTTCTTGTCCGGATCGAACTTAGGCGGATAGATTACCCAGGTGAGCATCTGCTGGCCGTCGGTGGTAGGAATCCAGCGCTCCTCAACCCTCACGCCATCGAGCTGGCTGAAGATGTGGTCGTTCTCGTGTGTGATGCGCTCGGCCAGGCCGCGTCTTGGGTCAACGGAGTAGAGTTCTGTGGCGTTGGTCATTGACTGGCGTGCCGCGATGATGCGCGGGCCTGCCCAGGCGATGGCGTTGTAGTCGCAGTTCTCGTCGTTGACGGTGGTGAGCTGGCCGTTGAGGCTGGTCTTGAAGATGGACAGGCGGCCGTGCCATGCTCCGATGAAGTAGAGCTCGGTGCCGTCCTGGCTCCAGATGAACTGCTCCACGTTGCTGTCGAATGACTCGGACACCGATTTCTTGGCGCCGGTGCGCAGGTCCATCACGTAGAGGCGGTTGCGGTCGCTCTCGTAGCCGTCGTGCTCCATACTCTGCCAGGCTATGTAGTTGCCGTCGGGCGAGTACTGCGGGTTGGTGTCGTAGCCCATATTGCGGTCTGCGTCGGCGTCTTTCTTGCAGATGTTCTCTGTGTAGCCGTCGTGGATGTCGTAAAGGTAGATGTCGGAATCGGTGCTCTTGGAGTACTCAAGGCCGGTCTTCTTGCGGCAGGTGTAGGCCACCTTGCGTGAGTCGGGGCTCCAGCAGAGCTGCTCTATGCCGCCGAATGGGAGCATCGGGCTCTCGTAGGCCTGTCCCTCAAGGATGTCGAGGGTGACGTCGGATACGCGCTCACCGTCGAACGGTGCCACGAAGGGGTGGGGAAGTTCGTCAACCCAGCTGTCCCAGTGGCGGAACATCATATCGGTGGCGATGCGGCCGGTTGCCTTGGGAAGGTCCTCGTACTGTGTTGGCTTTACCAGCGGGTTGGGTACTCCCATTATCATAAGCACCTGGCACTCGTCTGGCGCGAACAGGAATCCGTTGATGGATTTGCCGGTGAAGGAGAGCTGGCGACGGTTGCCGCCGATGCTGTCCATCTCCCATATCTGGCTGCATCCTGAGTTGTTGCTTAGGAAGGCGATGCGGCTGCCGTCTTTGATCCACGCGGGGGATGACTCGCTGTCGGCTGTGGTGGTGAGCTGGCGCACGTTGGTGCCGTCGGCGTTCATGACGTAGATGACGCGGTGGCTGGCGTTCTGCTCAACGCTGTAGTATGCCACATCGTACGCTACCTTGGAGCCGTCGGGCGATACGGAGTAGCTGCCTATGCGGCCCATTGCCCAGAGTACCTCGGGTGTGAGTCTTCCGTCTGTTATCTGGATGTTGCTCTTGCCGATTACGGGCTGATTCTGCTCGCTGCCGGAGTTGCCGGCGCAGCTTCCGGCTGCAATTGCGGTTGCCATAAGTGTCAATGTGATTAGTGACAAGTTGAGAAATGAGCGCTTTTTCATTGCTTTTATATTTATTAGGTGCAAAGTTAAGTCTTTTCTTGACTTCTGGAGTAAGTTCGGGCATTGATTCAACATTTGCAATCCGGTTATGTCCAGCAAAAGCATAGTTGCAACTCAATCTGTGTGCAAAACAATACCGTTTGCTCACGGCGGCTATCTGCAAGGTGCGTAGGTAACCAAAACCGCCGTTGCTGCTCACGGTGGGTTATTGAATGCAATAGCCGTGAGCAAAACCGGTGTGGTTGCTCACGGCTATAGGGGGAATGAGGCTTTACTCTGGGATTCAGCGCTTGCCTTGGCGTTGCTGCTGGAGGCGCTCCTGCTCTTTCTGCATTGCCTCGAGGCGGGCCATCATACTGTTGCTGCGGCTCTTCTTGGGGTCATTGCGGCTGGCCTCGTAGTTGGCCTCGAGCTGCTTCAGAAGGGCTGCGTCGTCGGTGCTCTTGCGCAGGTAGATCATTATCAGAATGGTAATGAGCGCTGAGATGAAGTAGTAGTAGCACAGACCCGATGAGTAGTTGTTGAAGCTGAAGAAGAAAATGATTGGCATAAGGTACATTGACCAGCGCATCATCTTCATAGTATCCTCCTGACCCGGGGCCGGAGCCTGCTGGCGCATGGATATGACAGTGTTGATGACATTGGTGGCGCAGAACAGCACGCAGAAGATGCTCAGGTGAGTACCGATGAGCGGAATGTTGGTGTTCCAGCGGATGATATCGTCAAAACCGGTCAGGTCAGTTGCCCAGAGGAAACTCTGCTGACGGAGCTCGATGGCGTTCGGCACGAAGAAGAAGAGAGCCATCCAGATAGGCATCTGTATGAGCATAGGCAGACAGCCGCCCATAGGGCTTACACCATATTTACTGTAAACGGCCATTGTCTCCTGCTGCTTCTTCATGGCATCCTCGGGTTTCGGGTACATGGCGTTGACCTCGTCAATGTAAGGCTTCAGCGCGCGCATTTTGGCCGATGACATATACTGCTTGAGAGTGAACGGATAGACAATCAGCTTCACGATGACGGTGAGAAGCAGAATGACGAGACCCATATTCAGACCCCAGTTGGAGAGCAGGTTGAACAGAGGAATGATGAGGAAACGGTTGACCTCGCGCACGACAGGCCATCCAAGGTTCAGCACCTTGTTCAGGCGGAGCTTCTGGCCATCGTAGGCAAGATGGTTGGCGGCCTTGAGAATCTGATAATCGTTCGGGCCAAGGTAGAACTGCAGGCGCGTGGGCTCGTTGCCGGTGGGGTCGAATGGAGCGTGCAGCTTGACTGACATCTTCTTCAGATAGCCGTTGCCCTTGCCGTATGCGGCCGCGGACATCTTGGAGTTGGTGGCGAACTGGTCTGCGGCGATGAGGATGGTTGAGAAGAACTGGCCTTTGTATGCCACCCACTCGACAGGCTCCTCAACATCGACGCTGCGTGCCGACTTGGTTACCATTATGTCCTTGGGGTTGCCCTTGTCCTCACGCTTGTATGTGAGGGTTGTGTAGCGCTGCTCGAACTCGAAGCCCTTCTCCTGCTGACGGAGGTTCTGAATCCAGTCAATTGCCAGGGCGTTCAGGTCCGACGGAAAGAAATCAGACATTCCGCTGGCCTTGATCTCAAGGTTGACCATATAGTTGTCAGGGTCAAGCGTGTACTGGAAGTCCAACGTGCCATAGCCGTTTGTGGGCAGACTCATTGTGACAGACTGCTGCGATACGGTCGACGGTACAAAGTAAAGGTCCTTGGTGGCGATGTTGCGCGTCTTGCCGTCGAGCCTCAGGTTGATGCTGATCTCGTTCTGGTCAAAAAGGACAACCTTGCCACCCTCCTGGTTGTTGTAGTCGTTGAGCTCGACGAAGCAGGGGAAGCCGCCCTTGGTGGAGATGCCCACCTTGACGTGCCCGTTGCTCAGGGTGATTACGCTCTCAGTGCCTGCGAGTGCCGGCTGCAACGGTGAGAGAGAGTCAACTGCCTCCTGGCTGACAGGAACCGCCGCTATGGTATCGGTGCTGAATGCCGCCATACGGGTTGAGTCAAGTTTCTGCTCGTAATTCTGCTGCCTTGCGGCCTGTTGCTTGTCTGGCTTTGACAGGAAAAAAGTGAGAATGAGCGCAAGTCCTATCAGGAGAAAGCCTAAAGATGTTCTTCTGTCCACAATTATTGTATTTTATATTAATCAATTTTGATAACGAGCGGCAAAGTTACAAAAAATGAGTTTACGAATGACTGCTTTTTTCTGAGTAATTATTTTTTACGCTTACTTGGCGAAAAACTTTTTTATTATTTTTGCAAAAAATTAAGATTGTGATATGAGAAAAATCAAGTTTGCGCTCGTTGTGGCGATGATGCCTCTTGCAATGGGAGCCGTCAATTCAACTGCCATTGACTCCGTGCGGGTTGATTCCGCGATTGTGGCGAAGTATAGTGAGAAACTTGACTCTCTGGCCAGATGCTATGCCGCTGAGTCGGGAGCCCAGATTGAGGAGATAAGCGACAATCCTCTCTACTTCAAGCTGTTTATGCCTCTGGCACTGTACGATGAGGCATTCCAGGCGAGACCGGACGGTGAGAATGCCGAGACCGACAGCCTTCTTTCCGTAGCGATGAGCCAGTGGGACGATGAGGAGTCATTGGCCAACAACATCAATCGTACGCTTGCCCGCGTCTATCTGGAGCATCCGGAGCTGGTCAAGCTTACTGAGGGCGAGCTTATGAGCGTGACCGGCCCTATCTCGGTAGGTGAGGAGGCCACCGAGCATATCGCGGAATATACCGGCGATGTGCAGATACACGACGCTGATGCTCCCGAGCTTGTTAGGAATAAGCCCAAATACTGGAAGTTCCCGGGAAAATCCACCTTCAAATATACCCAGAGCAGCTACACAAGCAACTGGTACAAGGGTGGTGTGAGCAACCACACCCTGCTGGCGCAGATCAACCAGGAGGCCAACTATGCCAAGGAGAATGTCACCTGGGATAACAAGCTGGAGGCAAAGCTGGGTTACTACACCAGCGAGGAGGATGACCATACGGTATTCAAGACAAACGAGGACCTTCTGCGTCTGACATCGAAGTTCGGATACAAGGCTGCCAAGTTCTGGTACTATTCAGCACAGGTTGAGGCCTACACACAGTTTATGAATGTGTACGAGGGCGATAATGTGACGTTGAAATCGAGATTCTTCGCACCTGCCTACGGTAACGTGTCAATCGGTATGGATTTCAAGCCGAAATTCAACAAGGACAACATAACTCTCTCGGCACAGCTCTCACCGCTCTCATTCAACAGCCGTTATGTGAGCCGTGAGTATCTGGGACCTAAGTTCGGTATTGAGGAGGGCAAGAAGTTCAAGTACTCCATCGGTTCGCGCGTTGAGGTTAACCTTAAGTGGACCTTCTGGAAGAGCCTGACCTGGACAAGCAAGGCCCAGTTCTTCACCAGCTACAAGAATGTTGAGGCCAACTGGGAGAATACCCTTGATTACGCCTTCAACAAGTACTTCTCCATTCAGTTCTTCCTTCACTGGCGTTTCGACGACAGCGTCCAGCCCGATCCCGACCTGAACTACCACCAGCTCAAGGAGTTCCTGACACTGAACTTCACCTACAGCTGGTAAAGAGCCACCAGGAACGAATCACCAGGGACAGGTCCCTCTGATTCACTGACACTACCATAAATAGCCGTGAGCAGCAACGGCGGTTTTGGTTACCGACGCCCCTCGCGGGTGGGTACCGTGAGCAAATAGTATTGTTTTGCACACGGACAAAGTTGTAAGACGGTCGTGCTTGGCAATAGCCGTTGCGGTATCAACTTTGTAGACCCTCGCCACCCTCGGCGCGTCAGAGGGAAGGGCCCGCCGTGCAGCGGTGGGAAGGGGAGCGAACGCAGTGAGCGGCGGTCGGAAAAATCCAATCGCCGCAACGGCTCCTCAATCCAGTAAAAAAAACGGCTAGTCAATAAAGCTGCAAAACTCCTCAATCCCGGAAATAACTGAACTCTACTGATTCACCTCGCGCTGAGAGGCGAGAGCCTGAAGCTTGAACATCTCGTCGCGGTATTGGGCGGCCTCCAGGAAGTCCAGACGGGCGGCGGCATCGTTCATGAGACGACGTACGCGGGCGATGGCCTTGTCGAGCTGTGCGGCGCTCATATACTCCACAACCGGGTCCGCGACCTGCCGCGCCCTCTCCTGCGAGAGCTCGTACTCCTTGCCCTTGTCGCGCTGAATACCCTCCATAAGCGGAGAGTCGGCAATCTCCTTCCTGATCTGCTGCGGAGTAATGCCATGCTCCTGATTGAAACGCATCTGCTTTTCGCGCCGGCGCGCAGTCTCCAGCATAGTAAGACGCATACTCTCCGTAATGCGGTCCGCATAAAGAATGACCTTGCCGTTCACATTGCGCGCGGCACGGCCGGCAGTCTGAGTAAGAGAGCGATGGTCACGCAGGAAACCCTCCTTGTCCGCATCCAGAATAGCCACCAGCGACACCTCAGGCAAGTCCAGACCCTCGCGCAGAAGATTCACGCCAATCAGCACATCGAACATACCGGCACGCAGATCCGACATAATCCGCACGCGCTCAAGCGTCTCCACATCGCTGTGGATATAGTTGCAGCGCACGCCATTGCGCAGAAGATAATCATTAAGCTCCTCCGCCATCTTCTTGGTGAGAGTAGTGACAAGCACGCGCTCATCCTTTTCCGCGCGCAGTTGAATCTCCTCCATAAGATCGTCCACCTGATTCTTGCAGGGGCGCACATCAATCTCCGGATCAAGCAGACCAGTAGGACGGATAACCTGATCAACCACGATACCCTCGCTCTCATTCAGCTCATAGTCAGCGGGAGTGGCGCTCACATAAATAGTCTGATGAGTAAGCTCCTTGAACTCCTCGAACTTGAGAGGACGGTTGTCCAGCGCCGCGGGGAGACGGAAACCATACTCAACCAGATTAATCTTGCGGGCACGGTCTCCGCCATACATGGCGTGGATCTGCGGCACGCTGACGTGACTCTCGTCGATAACCATAAGGAAATCCTTCGGGAAGAAATCCAGCAGACAGTAGGGGCGTGTGCCCGGCGCGCGGCCGTCAAAGTAGCGCGAGTAGTTCTCAATGCCCGAGCAGTGCCCCAGCTCGCGGATCATCTCCATATCGTACTCCACACGTTCCTTCAGACGCTTCGCCTCAAGAGGCTTGCCAATCTCCTCAAAGAAATCAACCTGCTCGCGAAGGTCATCCTGAATCTGGCGGATGGCGCGCTCCTGACTCTCCTTGGTAGTCATGAAAAGGTTGGCCGGGTAGATGCGGTAGCTGTCATAACTCTCCACGCTCTGGCCGGTGAGCACATCGAACTCGCCGATGTAGTCAATCTCATCGTCCCAGAACTGGATGCGCAGGGCCAGGTCGTTGTAGGCCAGGTTGATATCCACATTATCGCCCTTCACGCGGAACTGCCCGCGCGACAGTTCAATGTCGTTGCGGGTGTAGAGGCTGTCAACAAGCTTGCGCAGGAAGGCGTCGCGGTCTATGCGCATCCCCTTGCTCACCTCAATCACGTTGTTGTAGAAATCGGCGGGGTTGCCCATACCGTAGATGCAGGACACCGACGAGACCACGATGACATCGTTCCGGCCAGAGAGCAGCGCAGATGTGGCGGAGAGCCGCAGCTTGTCAATCTCGTCGTTTATGGAGAGATCCTTCTCTATGTATGTGTCGGTGGACGGGATGTATGCCTCGGGTTGATAGTAATCGTAGTACGATACATAGTACTCAACGGCGTTCTCCGGGAAGAAAGCCTTGAACTCGCTGTAGAGCTGCGCCGCCAGCGTCTTGTTGTGGCTGAGTACCAGAGTAGGCTTGCCCACGTTTCTTATGACATTGGCGATGGTGAAAGTCTTGCCCGAGCCTGTTACTCCGAGCAGAGTCTGGGCGGGAGTTCCGTTCAATACACCCTCGGTGAGCTGTGCTATGGCTTGAGGCTGGTCTCCCGTGGGCTGGTATGGTGCTGTAAGCTTGAATTCCATCGGTCGTTACGGACAGCCGGGCTCATTGATAGGAAATCCGGCTGAGGGCCGCAAAGTTACGGTTTTCAGCCGGAAGTTGTCTGCTTTTCATAAGAATTACTTAGCGGCCTTTGCGGCTTTCGCGTCGTTCAGGAACCTGGCCAATTGGCCAGGTCCTGTTAATTCCGGTACTTTTCCTGATTATGGCCCCGCGCTGTTGCGGATGTCGGCCATTTAGGCTATCTTTGTCAGAAACAAAACTGTTGATTATGCGAAGAATATCATTGCTTGCACTTGCGTGCATACTGAGTACCGTGGCCTCAATGGCCTGTACTAACCTGATTGTGACGAGAGGCGCCTCGGCCGACGGCACCAATATGATCACATACGCAGCCGACTCTCACCAGTTGTACGGCGCGCTGAAGTATTTGCCGGCGTCTGATTATCCGGAGGGTACGATGCTGAGGGTGACTGACTGGGACTCTGGCAAGTATATGGGTGAGATTCCGCAAGTGAGGCACACTTATTCGGTGATAGGCAATATGAACGAGCATCAGCTTGCGATTGGCGAGACCACGTATGGCGGCCGTGAATATATTGATTCCACCGCCATTATGGACTATGGCTCGCTGATATACATTGCCCTGCAGCGCTGCCGCACGGCGCGCGAGGCCATCAGGACCATTGATGAGCTGATGCAGAGGTACGGCTATGCGTCGGAGGGCGAGTCGTTCACGATCTCTGATCCCGATGAGATATGGATTATGGAGATTATCGGCAAGAACCCGAAGCTCAACAAGAAGGGCGTGAACGTGAACAAGGGCGCCGTATGGGTGGCCCGCCGCATTCCTGACGGATACATCTCCGGACACGCCAACCAGGCCCGCATCACGACAATAGACTTCAATGACCCTGAGAACTGCCTGTATGCCAAGGATGTGATAAGCCATGCCCGCGAGCAGGGCATATTTGACGGTAAGGACGAGGAGTTCAGCTTCAGCGATGTGTATAATCCTCTGGACTTCGGGGCTGCCCGTGGATGCGAGGCGCGCGTGTGGTCATTCTTCAACAGATTCGCGGAGGAAATGGACGGATATCTGGACTATGCGATGGGATATAATCTTACAAACCGTATGCCTTTGTATGTGAGGCCGTCGCATAGGATATCGCAGAAGGAGCTGGCCGATATGATGCGTGACCACTATGAGGGTACACCTATGGATATGACTACAGATATAGGCGCAGGCGGCAGCCACAGCCCGTATCGCTGGCGTCCGATGGAGTTTGAGTATGACGGTCACAGCTACGTTAACGAGCGTGCCATAGCCACACAGCAGACAGGGTGGTGGTTCGTGGCCCAGAGCCGTAAGGACAATCCTGCCGGCGGCGTGTTCTGGTTCGGCGTTGACGATGCCGCGACATCGCCTCTGATGCCTTTCTACTGCAAGTCCAATAGTGTTCCTGAGTGCCTGAGCGAGGATAACGGCTCGATGCTTGAGTACTCGGAGACATCGATGTTCTGGGCCGTGAGCCGCATTGCCCAGTTCGCTTACCTGCGCTATGACAAGATTGGCGCCGAGGTGCGCGAGATAATCGATGAATACGAGAGAGACAGGATGAGGGAGGTGCTTGAGATGGATGCCAGGGCAGCCGGGATAGGCAGTCCTGAGGCATTGACCGCGGCGTTGAGCGAGTTCAGCCGCAAGGGCGCGGAGCAGACCTTCGATAAGTGGAAAGGGCTTGACAAGTATCTGCTTGTGAAATATATTGACGGAAATATCAAGAGACAGAATGCTGACGGCAGCTTCAAGGACAACGGCTTTGACAAGAGAATTCCGGATTATCCGATACAGGAGGATTATTCAGAGAAATGGAAGGAGAATGTGGTGCGCGACCACGGTGATGTGCTGCGTATTCCAGATTGAAACCCTCTTTTTTTAATAATTATTATACGAACATTAGTTGTTTTGTCCGCGCAATTCCGTAATTTTGCACCCAAATTTGCAGTGATGAGCAGAATCGCGCTAAAAGGAGTATTGGTTATGGCTGTGGCAATGCTGAGCAGCTGCGCCGGCTATAATGCCATTCTCAAGTCATCGGACTATGACGCCAAGTATGAGCTGGCCAAGAACCTCTACGTGGAGGGCCGCTACTCTGGCGCCAGCGATATTATTGAGGAGTGCGTGATGATGTTCCGCGGCACCTCGAAGGGCGAGGAGTCTGTCTATATGCTGGCTAACTGCTACTATCATCTGAACGATTGGATTATGGCGGCACAGTACTACCAGACCTACTATAAGACTTACACCAAAGGATTGTACACGGAGGATGCGCGTTTCCGCTCGGGACGCAGCCTTTATCTGGATACCCCGGACCCGAGGCTGGACCCATCGAGCACATACAACGCCATAACCGAGCTTCAGGAATTCCTTGAGCTGTATCCGGAGAGCGAGTATGCCGACGAGGCCAGCGAGATGATTTATGCGATGTATGACCGTATGGTGGAGAAGGAGCTTGGCTCGGCCAGACTCTACTATGACCTGGGCAACTATATGGGCAACAACTACCAGGCTGGTATCCTTACGGCCCAGAACGCGCTGAAGAACTTCCCTTATACCAAGTACAGGGAGGAGCTCTCGATGCTGATTCTGCGCTGCAAGTTCAAGATGGCCGAGGAGAGTGTGCAGGATAAGATGCTGGACCGCTACCGCGATACGATTGACGAGTATTACGCGTTCAAGAATGAGTTCCCGGAGAGCCAGTATATGAAGGAGGCTGAGAAGATTTTCGCCACCTCGTCAAAACACGCAGGAAATATACAATAATACGATAAAATGGATTTCAAGAAGACAAATGCTCCAACCAATACGGTAACCCGTAATCTGGTTGATTTTGTAAAGGACACTGACAACATCTACGAGAGTGTAGCCATTATGGGCAAGCGTGCGAATCAGATCTCGGTTGAGATGAAGGAGGAGCTCAGGCACAAGCTTGAGGAGTTCAGTTCAACTACCGACAATCTTGAGGAGGTGTTCGAGAACCGCGAGCAGATTGAGATCTCACGTTATTACGAGCGTCTTCCGAAGCCGTCTCTGATAGCCGCACAGGAGTTTCAGGAGGGCAAGCTCTATTTCCGTAACCCGTCAAAGGATAAGGAGCTGCTCTGATATATGAAGGCTTATCTGCATCAGGTGTGGCTGTTGCTGATGTGTCTTCTCCTGTTTGCCGGCCTGCTGTTACCTATAGGCGAGCTTGCAAACGCGGAGGGCTCTACAGCCATGCTTACCAATTTTCGCATCAACTTTGTTGAGGGCGACAGCGCAGGCGCGCTCTGGGCCTTGGCTGTCATTCTGATAGCCGCGCTTCTTGTATCGCTCTTTGAGCTGCTGCTGTCTGGCTACAGGAACTTCACGCTTCAGAAACGTCTGCTTATTTTCGACGCGCTGCTGATAGTAGGGTATTACATTGTATTTATTCTCTACGTGATGCTGATGAAGAACGATGCCACGTTCCGTCCGGCTCTGGCTGCCTCGTTCCCGCTGATAGCGTTGATATTGGATGGTATGACCTTCTTTGCGGTGCAGCGCACAGAGGCTGCGATAATCGCAGGGGCCGGCTCGTTCCGTCTGAGAGACTGAGGCTATTTGATCTCGAACATATATGCTACGCGTGCATATATGGTGGTGTTGGCCGAACGTCCGAAATAATCTTTCTTTGTATTGCCGAAGATGTCTGAGAGGCCAAAGAAGTAGCGTCCTTCCAGAATGAAGTTACCGGCGGCTGTCTTGAGCTCGACTCCTGCGCCGCCGGTTATTCCGTACTCAAACTTATGGTCAACCGCCTTACCGTACTGATACGTTACGTTGTTGGGGCGTTTGGAGATGTCCCACGGCTCCTGTCCGCCGTAAGTCTCCCTGCTGCCCAGATTGATGCCTATCTGCGGGCCCAGGTTCAGGAAAAACTGTGCTCCACGTGCTTCGCGGCCTATTCCAAGATGTGCGAAAAACGGTATCTCCAGATAGGTGAGGCGACGCTCATATTGGTTGCCTGTTCCATCCTCAATCTGCTCTTTCCATCCCTTTTCTGTAAGGTTTACCTCAAGCTGGGCGGCGCAAACCAGGAAGAAATACTTCTCGCTGGTGTATCGTGCCATAGCTCCGAGGTTCTTGCCAAGGTACATCTGCTGTCTGATTTTCGGGGAGAAACTGACATTGCCGGCGGTGGCTCCGGCGCTGGCGCCGAAAGCGAGTGTCTTGCGGGGCATTCCAACCTGCGCCGATATCTGCAGGGCCGCAAGCAGGGTAAGGATGAATAGCGTGAGGCGTCTCATTGCTTATCAGTCGAAATCAATCTTCTCAACCTTGTAGTCGTTGGAGAGGTGCACGAAGAATACTTTGTTGTTGATGAAACCGCCCCAGTTGCTGGCTCTCTGGAACTTGAATCCCATCTGCACCGGCTTGGTGGATATGGCGTTGATGTTGCCGGACAGGCCTGTGCCGTAGCGGGCGATACCTTTCAGGAAGTAGAGTGCCATATCGTATCCGTACTCAGCGAAGCAGGGGTAGCTCTGGAGCATCTGCCTGCCGTATGCCTGTCTGAAACTGGACGCGAAGTCGGTGGCCTCAGGCAGCTGGTTGTTTGTGTAGAACCAACTGTAGAACCAGGTGTCAATCTCGTAGAACTCCTCCATGTGGTCTGTTGTGTAGATCTGATACTCGGGATAGCCGAACAGATGTGTCTCTATCTCGGGAGCCTTGGAGCGGGTTACCAGCTGGAGAACCGGCAGCAGGGTGGGAAGCTCGGCATTTCCGGTTGAGCTCAGGATGAAAATGTTCTGGAAACCGGGCTGAAGCGCCTGACTTATTGAGCTCTGGAGGTTTCCTCCGCGTGCGTTTATGGTTACGCAAGGATGATTTCCTGCCTGAAGTGTGCTCTTGAGCTGCTCCAGCAGAGGATTCTCGCCGCTTCCTCCGGTGTTGAGTATTATGAGTCTTGGCTTGCTGAACTGTCTGAGGAAATGATCGCAGACCTCAGACATCAGGTAAGACTGAGGTGTGTTGAGTTGATATACGTATGGATTGGTATAGACGGCATCGACGGTTGAGTTGATGGGGAGTACCAGAGGTATCTGATGCTCCTGGGCGAAGGCTGCCGCCTGGCTGATATGCTTCTCGTATCTGGGGCCGAAGATGATGTGCATACGCTGAAACTCCGGCTTCCGCAGGATTGAGCTGATGTCGCTTTTCTCTGAGCCGGTGTCATAGACGTGCAGGTTGATGTTGACTCTGGACTGCTTGAGCTCGTTCAGGGCAAGAAGAACTCCCTGGTAGAACTCCACCATCTTACGTTGTTCCTGAGTCTGAGGCTGGTCAAGGCAGAAAGGCATCATAAGTGCCGCCTGGATGGTGTCTGGAATGGTCTTGCCTTTTATCAGGTCTGTCTTTGTGGCTGGTGTGAGCTCCTGGCTGGATGCCGGTAGCCTGGTGCCGGGCTGCAGCTGTACGGACGTTTGCCGCGGCTGTGTGTCTGTCTTGTCCGGCTCGCTGTCTGTCTGCGATGAAGGGTAGGGGATTCTTACCTGAACTCCCGGCTGCAGCTTGGTGTAGCGGTATTGCGGGTTGGCGGCAAGAAACTCTGCCTGGGAAATGCCGTAGTTCTTGCTGATACGGTATATTGTCTCCTTCTTGCGTACGGTGTGGATGGCCTGATATTTGTTGGTGTTACCGGTTTGCTCCACTGTGGAGACGGGCTTTGTGCCGGCTTGCTCCGCGCTTGCGGCGCTCTGCTGCGGCTGTACCTCTTGCTGCGGCTTTGGCGCAGGTATTATGATGGTCTGGCCAGACTTGACGTTGGCCGCATCGAGTCCGGGATTGGCCTGGCAGATGTCATTGACGGTTATGCTGTTCGCCTTGGACAGGCTATAGAGTGTCTCGCCTGCCTGAACGGTGTGGAACCGGCTGCCGTCGGCCTTCCTTACCGGGATGCGAAGCTGCTCTCCGACCTTGATGACTTTGTCGCTTCCGGGGTTGGCGCTGATGATCTCATCCTCCGTTACTCCGTATGTGCGGGCTATTGAGTAGAGCCCCTGTCCTTTTGTTACTGTATGTGTGATGTACTCAGCCTGGGCCGCCATCTTTGCCGATGGAAGGAGCAGAAGGAGTGCGATAATGGGTATTATTCCTTTTTTTAACATAATCCTCTCAATAAGCGGGGCTGTTGTCCGTTTTCTTAATATCCCGCGAAGTTAGTGTAAAAGTAGGGAAGTACAAAACTGTTTATTAATTTTGCATCCAAATGAGAGTCACAATGAGCACAGCCGGACGTATCCTCACTTTTCTTCTGTATATGACGCTGCCTGTCACGGCTGCCGCGGCACCACACTCGCGTGCCTTTCTGGTACTTACCGACAAGACCGGGGCGCAGGATACGCTCTATGTGGGCGAGAGCGGCACTACGGCGTACGAGGCTCCTCTGAGCGTCTCTTTCAACTCTGGAATGAGCGGAGTGGTGACCGGCACGTCGGTCTATGCCGAGTGGCGCGTGCATCGCTCGTACAAGGAGGATGACTATCAGGTGGACGAGGATTACCTTACACGTCAGGAGGAGAATGCCTCTTATGTGTTTGAGGATGCCGGCACGTTCACGGTGAGCTTTGCATACTCGTACCGCGAGCCGGGTGGCGGTGAGATAATTGAGGGCGAGGAACTTGAGAAGATCTCATTCTCCATAGATGTGGCGGACCTGTATGTGCCGAATGCGTTCTCGCCGAACGACGACGGCAAGAACGATGTGCTCAAGGTGAGGGTGAAGTCTGTTGTGAGCTTCAAGATGCAGATTTTCAACCGCTGGGGGCAGGTGATGGCCTCGGGCGATGAGAATACGCTGGAGTATGAGAGCGGGAACGACAACAACGGATATTACATCTGCTGGGACGGCTATCATAACGGCACTGTGGTGCCTGACGGCGTATATTTCATTCATATTGAGGCTGATGGCGCAGGAGGCCGTCATTTTACCCGCAAGTCGGACATTAATGTCCTGAAGGGGCTTGGCGTTGATCCGAGTTTGAGTAATTAGTGCGGAATGGATAAGGAGTCGCAGAAGATAAGTGTTGTAGGGGCCAGGGCCAATAATCTGAAGAATATCAATGTGGATATTCCTCACAAGTCTCTTACCGTTGTCACCGGTCTGAGCGGAAGCGGCAAGTCATCGCTTGCGTTCAATACCATTTACGCCGAGGGACAGCGTAGGTACATAGAGACGTTCTCGGCCTATGCCCGCAATTTCCTGGGGAATCTGGAGCGTCCGGATGTGGATATGATAACCGGACTCAGTCCTGTGATCTCCATTGAGCAGAAGACCACCAACCGCAATCCGCGCTCAACCGTAGGGACAACGACAGAGGTTTATGACTATCTGCGTCTGCTGTTCGCCAGGGCGGGTGAGGCCTATTCTTACCTTTCTGGCAAGAAGATGGTGAAATATACTGAGGAACAGATTCTTAACCTGATTTTCTCTGATTATGACGGACAGCGCATATATGTGCTGGCTCCGCTGGTGAGGAACCGCAAGGGCCACTACAAGGAGCTGCTGGAGAGCGTTCGCCGCAAAGGGTATCTTAATGTGCGCATAGATGGCGAGATGCGCGAGGTGCGTCCGGGAATGAAACTGGACCGCTACAAGAATCACGATATTGAGGTTGTGGTGGAGAAACTCGTGGTGAATGAGAAATACCGCCATCGTCTGCAGGATGCCGTGGAGCTGGCAATGAGACAGGGTGACGGACTGATGATGATACTCTCTGTTCCTGATGATGTGCTGCCAGGTGTGGCTGCCCAGGGTACGCTTCGCCATTACAGCAGGAAGCTGATGTGTCCGGATACGGGCCTGTCGTATGGTGATCCGGCACCGCACAACTTCTCGTTCAACTCTCCGCAGGGCTATTGCCCCAAGTGCAAGGGCCTGGGCGTGGTATCGCAGGTTGATGTGGACAAGGTGATTCCGGACCGCAGCCTGTCCGTGCGAAAGGGTGCGCTGGCTCCGCTGGGACCGTTCAAGAATACGCTTATCTTCAGGCAGATAACATCTTTGCTGCAAAAATATGACTATACGCTGGATACTCCGGTGTCGGAGATAACGGAGGATGTCATTGACGAGATTCTGAACGGCAGCTCCGAGCGCATAAAGGTGCAGATTACCGGCATCAACAGCGAGGCTGATGCCGTGTTTATGGAATATGACGGCATTGTGAAGTACATACGCGCCCTGCAGCAGCAGACAGACCTGACTGCTGCCGAGCAGCGCTGGGCTGACCAGTTCGCTGTGACCACGGAGTGCCCGGAGTGTCACGGCTCCCGCCTGAAGAAGGAGTCGCTGCATTTCCTGATTGACGGCAAGAATATTTTCGAGCTGTCATCGATGGATATAGCGGATCTGCTTGAGTGGGCGGAGCACGTGGAGGAGCGGATGTCGGAGCGGCAGCGCGCCATTGCATCGGAGATTCTCAAGGAGATTCGCATCCGCCTGAAGTTTATGTTGGATGTGGGTCTTGACTATCTGTCGCTGAACCGTCCGGCGGAGTCTTTGTCAGGAGGCGAGGAGCAGCGCATACGTCTGGCTACCCAGATTGGCTCCAAGCTGGTGAATGTGCTGTATATTCTTGATGAGCCGAGCATAGGACTGCATCAGCGCGACAATATGCGCCTGATAAACTCGCTGAAGTCGCTGCGCGATGTGGGCAATACCATTCTTGTGGTGGAGCACGACCGCGATATGATGCTGGCGGCGGACAGGGTGATTGATCTTGGCCCGAAGGCCGGACGTCACGGCGGCGAGGTTGTGTTTGCCGGTACTCCGGAGGAGATGATGGCCGCCGGCACGCTTACGGCTCAGTATCTGAAAGGGAAGCTGGATACACGCGATGCCGGACGTGAGAGGCGCTCAGGCAACGGCAAGAGCATAGTGCTGCGCGGCTGTCGTGGCAACAATCTGAAGAATATCGATGTGGAGTTCCCGCTGGGCAAGCTGATATGCGTGACGGGTGTGTCGGGCAGCGGTAAATCGACTCTGGTCAATGAGACACTGCAGCCTTTGCTGTCGCAGCGTCTGTATCGCTCCCTGAAGGCTCCTCTGGAGTATGACAGCGTGGAGGGAATAGAGTTCATAGATAAGGTGGTTGATGTTGACCAGTCGCCTCTGGGGCGTACACCAAGGTCGAATCCCGCCACCTATACCGGCGTGTTCAGCGATATCCGCTCGCTTTTTGTAGAGTTGCCGGAGTCGAAGATACGCGCATACAAGGCAGGTCGTTTCTCGTTCAATGTGTCGGGAGGCCGTTGTGAGGCTTGCGGTGGCAATGGCTACAAGACTATTGAGATGAATTTCCTGCCCGATGTGATGATTCCTTGCGAGGTTTGTCACGGTAAGCGCTATAACCGCGAGACTCTGGAGGTGCGGTTCAAGGGCAAGTCTATTGCCGATGTGTTGGATATGACCATCAATATGGCGGTTGAGTTCTTTGAGAATGTGCCGGTGATATTGAACAAGATAAAGGTGCTGCAGGATGTGGGACTGGGCTATCTGAAACTGGGACAGCCATCAACGACGATATCGGGAGGCGAGAGCCAGCGCGTGAAACTGGCTACCGAGCTTTCCAAGCGCGATACAGGCAAGACTCTGTATATTCTGGACGAGCCTACCACAGGACTTCACTTTGAGGATATCCGTGTGCTGATGAATGTGCTTAACCGCTTGGTTGACAAGGGCAATACCGTGATTGTGATAGAGCACAACATGGATGTTATCAAGCAGGCTGACTGGATTATCGATATGGGTCCTGAAGGCGGTCGCGGCGGTGGCGAGCTGGTTGTGCAGGGTACGCCGGAGCAGGTAGCCGCATCGGACAAAGGCTATACCGCCGCATTCCTTAATGAGGAGCTGAGGCGCAATTAATCCGTTGATTCCGTTTTTAAGATTATGGATTTCTCCGTTGAGACCAGAGATTTCATTCGTACGCATCTGGCTGATGACGTGCGGAGCCTGGCGCTGGGCAGACATCCCGAGGGGGTGGATATGCGCGCGGCTCTGGTGCAGATAGCCGGGCATCAGGCGGCATTGCAGAAACTGCCTGAGTGGGCTGCGGCGGACGGTGTCCTGTGGCCGGAGCACATATCTATGGAGCAGTGTACCAGTCAGCAACTTGCCGCGTTCAAGGCCGGTATTGTTGACAGGGTGTTGCCTGTGGGCTTCAGTATGGCGGATATTACCGGTGGAATGGGGGTGGACTGCCTTTATCTGTCGGGGAATGCGGGGAAGGTGTGCTACAACGATATGAATGCCGCGCTCTGTGAGCTGGCTGCGCATAACCTGCCGCTGCTGGGACGTGACAACGTGGCCGTAAGCAATCTGCGGGCGGAGGATTTCCTGGATTCGCGTTCCGGAGAGCATTTCGGACTGCTGTATATTGATCCTGCAAGGCGTTCGGCCACGGGAGGTAAGCTTGTGTCGCTCAAGGATTGTCAGCCGGACATCACCGTGCTGCAGCACAGGATGCTTGATATGGCGGATGTGGTTATGGTGAAGATGTCGCCGATGCTGGATATCAGTGTGGCGTTGTCTGAGCTCTCTTGCGTGACGGAGCTTTGGGTGCTGTCGCTGGCTGGCGAGTGTAAGGAGCTGCTGGCTGTGCTGCGGCCAGGATTCAACGGTGACGCTGAGATTATTGCGGTGAATATTGCGGCTGACGGCAAGGCGGGTCCTGAGCTGCGCTCTACAAGGACGGCCGACGTTGAACGGTCTTTGCCATTGGTACAGGCCGGTGATGTGTGTGCCGGCGGATATTTGTATGAGCCGTTTGCGGCGCAGATGAAGAGTGGCCTGTTCAGGACGTTGTGCGGCACGTACGGAGTGCGTCAGCTGCACGCTGACTCGCATCTGTTTTTATCGGAGTCTCTGATTGAGGGGTTTCCGGGCCGTGTCTTTGAGATTGAGTCGGTATGTCAGTTTGACAAGCGTTCTGCCAGGACTCTTTTCTCGCAGTATCCGCAGGCTAACATTGCCGTGCGGAATTTTCCCCTGTCGGCCGATGAGCTCCGGTCTCGTTTCCGTGTGCGCGATGGTGGCGCGCATTATATTTTCGGTACAACAGTTTGTCCGCAGCAGAAGGTATTGATTAAGGCTTCCAGAATTTGAACGGTCCCGTCAGGGTGAGCCCGGTTGGGACTTGGCGCCTCACAGCCGGCTCGTGCGTCATTCCAGCCTAAGCCGCGGAATTCGCTTCGCTCAGACATCCGCGTCTCTTGACGGCTTCCATTCCTTCTTGCTTTTCCGGCTTCTATGCGATAGTCCCAACCGGCCTCACCCTGACGGGACTTGCCGGGATAGAGGTCAGCGGTGGCAGAGTTCCTTGAAATTGCAGTTCTTGCAGGTGTCGGGGATATCTGTCTGGGTAAACGGAATATCGCGGTTGAGTATCTCGCTTATTATCTGCTGCAGACGAGAGGTGTAGTCCTCAAGATAATGGCCGGTGAAATCGGTTACCGGCGCGCCGTTCATCTGCATATACAGGTTATCCTCCGTGGGCTTGGCAGAGCGGCGGATGTAAAGCAATACCGGGGCCAGCATCTTGTCCTCATAGCCTTTTGAGTGTCGCACCAGTGTGGCATAGTAGAAAGTCTGAAGCGCATAGCGGCGACGCTTGGGACCGGGCGTGAACAGGTCATCCAGACTCTTGGGGTTCTCCTCTACGTGCCCGGTCTTGTAATCCGCTATGCGGTATATCCCATTCTTGCAGTCCATACGGTCAATGCGGCCGCTTATGCGTATCCTCAGCTCGCTGTCTGGCCGGCCAGGGTGGGGAATGGATATGTAATGCTCGAAGTCCTTGGACTCGCTGCCGATATATTGGAAAGGAGCATACTCCTTGTCCATACGGAGCATCTGGCGCAGATAGCGCAGAATTACCTCAAAGTTGATGGACTGTGTGCCATTGTAGCTGTCAGGGTCGATGTCCTTGTCGTTGAACAGTTCCTGCCTGAAAGCCTCCCGCACGAACGATGTCAGACGCTTGCTGTCTTTCAGTATGGCGTCAATGCCGTCTTTCGTTATTGTGCCGTCATTGCTCTGCGATGCCAGTGAGTTGTATGTAAGCTCGGCGCTGAGGTGAAACAGGTTGCCGAACAGACTCGGGTCTATCTCTGCGGGGTCCTGACTGACAGACCTTATGCCCGCCACATACTGCAGGTAGTATTTGAACTTGCAGTCAATATAGCAGTTCAGGGCGGAGGGCGATATGTAGTTCCTTTTGTCTGCAGTGTCGTACATACGGTAAAGATGCTCCATTACGCTGCCGGTCTTGGCGGCGCTCAGCGGCTGGTCTGCGTTCCGCACGCTGTGGGCAGGCTCCAACGTTAACCTGCGCACGGGGCGCCCGCTTACTATAAGTTGAAGCAGGTAGCGTGATATCTGGCCCTTGCCGATGCCTGAGGTGTCGGTGTTGCCGTTGTATATCATTGTGATGCTCTCGGCTCTCTGCAACAGATGGTGAAAATTATACGATGCCACCGCGCTTTTCTCCTGCATAGTGGTCAGCCCGAAGGCCATGCGCAGACTGTATGGGATGAATGATGCCTCTGAGCTTCCGGAAGGCAGGGTACCCTCGGCTGCGGACAGCAGAAGCACGTGCTTGAAATCAAGGTTCCTGGTCTCAATCATTCCCATAACCTGCATTCCTACGGCCGGCTCGCCGTGGAATGGCACCGTGGTAGTTGTCATTACCTTGCGGAGCAGCTTGCAGAGCATCTCCGTGCCTATGTTCAGGGTGCCGTCCTCAACGAGAGTGCGGAAGCGGCTTGTCTGTGTATAGATGCGGTAGAGCGCCTCGCTGTACAGCGGCTGGAAAATGGTGTCGCTGTCATCCGCGCCAATGGTGGGGGCAAGGATCCGCAGGACAGCCATCAGATTGTCAAGAAGCGATATGTTGTCGGTGCAGGGCGTGAATATCGCCTTCAAGGCATCGTCGCTCTGCTGAATGTCTGATATCTCCGGATAATACTGCCGCGATTTCCTTAACTCCTGATAGATGGAGCCGGCATTCTGCGATATCCTCTCTGTAAGCGGGTTGTTCAGTATGCGCCCTACGTGCTCTATCGTGAGCCTGCCGCCGTTCTTGAAGGAAAGGCGTTGCACGTCAAGTATGGCTGATACGAATCCGTAGAGCGGAATGGAGCTTAGCGGAAATCCCATGGTGACATTTACATCGTCTGTCTTACCTGAAGGAATGGAGTGAAGCACTGGCTGCAGCAATGCGCTGTCGCACAATACTATGGACGCGTCTTTGTCTGGCCGGCAGGGCAGTGAGTCAATCCATTTCGGGATGTAGCGTGCCTGCGCGTTGTCGGAAGAGGCTTCTATGATGGTGATGTCCTTCTCTTTGCTGATGTTGTTGAACATCTCAGGCGGAATCCTGTTGGGAAACTCTGCAAGGTTCTGCCGCAGGAACATACCAGCCTCCATCGAGGTGTCCTCTATGTAGCTTTGGTCATAATCCCAATAGAAGAGTGCCTTGCCGCTCTCTCTCAGCTTGCGGAACAGGGCCTTCTCGGCATTGTCCAGACTGTTGAAGCCTACGAAGGCATACATTCCGTCTCCGAGACGGCTGACGTCAATGGATTGCGTGACCTCGCGTTGCAGCATACCGTCGTATGCAAGTCCGGACTCTTTGAGCTGCCGGCGGAATCTGTGGTATATGGGGCCAAGCGCGTCCCATATCTGGATGTATTTTCGCTTCAGTTCGGAATCTCCGTTGAAACCGTTGAAGAATGACTTGAGAATCTCGTTCTGCTCATCGCTGAGAAAGGACTTGCCCTCAATCTCCTTGTGGTTCTGCAGGCAGGCGAACAGACCGTCGGCATCGCACATATTGCGGTCTATGTCGTCAAAGTCGCGAAGCATCAGCTCGCCCCAGCTCCAGAAGCTGTCTGGGGTCTCGTCGGTGTGAAGCTGCTCCTTGTAGATGTTGTACAGCATTGATACCAGCTTGAACTGGTCTGCCGTCTGCAGCTCTGCCTGAGACTGGAACAGCTCGGTGATGGTCATATATGACGGTGACCATACAGGCTTGTCGCCGCATTTCGACAGATATTCGTCGAAGAACAGGCGCGCGCGGCGGTTCGGAAATACCATTGTGATATGCGACAGACCGCGCAATGGGTCAAGGAAGCTCGCATACAGGTCTTTTGCTACCAGATTTAAAAAGTGCTCCATAATCTCAACAGCTGATTATCTTGTTCTGATATATATACCAGACGTATCCTTTAATATTGGTGAATCCCATCTTTCCGAGCAGCTCCACATACTCCTGGACCTGATGCAGATGCTCCTCTCTCTCCCTCGCGAACTTGAAGTCAACGACTATGGTCTCGTTGCCGTCTGTCATTACACGGTCCGGCCTGCGCGTCTGCACCTTGCCGTTGTGGCGGAAAAGAACAGATGTCTCGTTGAAGAGTGTCCAGTGAGGGTCAAACCACCTCTCAACCTCTGGGGCGGATATGGCTTTGCTTATGAGGCTGATTATTGACCCGGCCTTAGCGGAGCTCTCTATTAGGCCCTGCGACAGAAGATTGCTCACCTCGCGCCTTATGTCGGCCGGAGTCCTGATGACCGACAGAAGCTGATGCAGCAGCTTGCCGTTCTCGATGTAGCTCTCTTGCGTTCCCTTAGGCTCCGCGGCATCATCGCCGGATGAATGGGTGAATCTCTGTGACTCCCCGGACTGGCGGAAGCTCGCGGTTATTCCGTATGATTCCATCGCTATATCGCAGCTTTCCGGAATCGTATCTAACGGGTTATTCACGTTGCTGCCGGGCCTGTCGCCGGAGTGTGGCAGTATCTCGCCATTCTCGTACTGCAGGAAACCATTCTCGTCAGGTTGGATTTTATACTCATCTTTAAGGCATTTCGATATGACATCGCTTATTCGTGTTATTGCATCCGCGTCCTTACCGGCTGGAGTGGCGCTGAGAATGACCATATTGCATATCGGCCTTGTAGCTGCCACATACAGCAGATTCAGGTTGTCAACCATCTGGCGGCTTGTCTCCTGGCGGTACTCTTCGCTGAATGCGGAGTTGCCAAGGCTCTTGCTGTAGTCAATGGGCAGAAGGGGCATCTCGTTGAACGGCTCCTCTTGAGGCTCACACCACATCTGGTCTCCGCTCTTGCAGATTGTCCAGTCGCAACAGGGGATGATTACGGTGTGGAACTCCAGACCTTTCGACGCGTGTATCGTCATCAGCCGTATGCTGGCGGTATTTCCCGATGGTATGGCTTTTTTATGAAGTTTGTCGTCCCACGCGTCTATGAAGTCGGATATGTCTGCCGATGTGCGCACGGCGAATTCCCTCACCAAATCGAGGAAGGTAAGTATGTATGCGTCCTGGCTTCCGGCCTTTCCGCAAAGCAATGTGCGGTTGAGATACTCGGCAAGCTCATAGAGCGGGATGTTTCTGAGACGCTCGCGGTTTGCGGCCATATTGTCCGGGAGTATGGCGCCAAGGTCCCCGCCCATAAGGGTGTGCAGGTCAGCGTCCTCTCCGAGTATCTCTCTGGAGCGCTCGTAGAGCAACGATGCCAGTGCAACCTGGTCGGTCTCTTCGGAGATCCACCGCATGGCGTTTACGATGATTCGTACAGCGTACGATGAGTCCAGTTGGAATGCCTCGCCCGATATCATGGGCAGATCTGGACGCGCTGTGGCGAAATAGTTGGCTATCGTGGTTATGTCTTTCTTGTTGCGCAGGAGCAGGGTTATGTCTTCGTAACTCACTCCGGCATTGATGAGACGGTCAATCTCTGTCTCTATCATCTGCATTGCCAGCTCGTCCTTGTCTAAGCCTGGCTCGCCTTTGCTCAGCATTGATACCCGGACATATCCATCCTTTGTCTTTCGCGGACTCTCCTGCATGACATCGGAGTATGCCTTTTCAAGAGCCGTGTGCTTATCCTTAAACAAGTCATAGTAGCTTCCCATAAGAATTGACTTGGCCTGGGGAAAGATACTGTTGTTGAAATCAATGATATTCCCGTGGCTACGCCGGTTTGTCTTAAGCGGTACGGTCTCTGGATTGTAGTCGCGGAATTTCTGCTCAATCTCAGAGTTCAGAATGTTCCAGTCGCCGTTTCTCCAGCGGTAGATGGACTGCTTTACATCGCCTACCACCAGACAGTCCTGGTTCTGCGACAGGCACTCCAGGATAAGGAGCTGCAGGTTTTTCCATTGCATGGACGATGTGTCCTGAAACTCGTCTATCATAAGATGCCTGACAAAGCTGCCGGTCTTCTCAAATACAAACGATGTGTCGTTCTCGGTGAGGCTGCTGAGCAGATGTGCCGTATCGGCCAGCACGAAACGGCCTTCTTCCTGATTCTGCCGGTTTATCTCGCTGCGGACAGCCAGCAGGAGGGCCAGCTCGTTCAGGTGCCGGAGCGCCGCGTCGTAGGAGTTCACGCACCGCTCATATTGTTCGTGGAGTGTCTTTGCCTCATTAAACAGGGGTATGGCGATGTCTGACGTGAATGCTTCCAGAGACGGGTCCTTCTTTATGTCTGGCTTCTTGAATAAGGTTGTGTCGCCAGAGATTATGTTCCCTATGGTCTTTCCGGTCTCTTTCTCCAGAAACGTGCCGTCAAGTATGCTCTGTACAAGATTGCACTGGTTTTTCCCAAGAGCGCTGACGGGGTATCCGCGTTGCTCCAGCTGACGGCTTATGTTCTCACCGCACCTCTTGGTCTTCTCTATGAGCTCCGGGACGAGCTTGTCGCGCTTCTCTCTCAGGGATTTGGCGTAGCTCTGTATGGCGTCAGGGTTCTCTAGGGCATCACGTAGTCTGGTGCCTTTTTCCATAAAGACCTCGCTGAAGAGTTGCTTGGAGAACTCTTTCAACTGGTGGTCTATGTGCCAGCCTTTGTCATCGTCTATGTTGTCCTGCACGAAGTCCAGCACATACTTGTCTTCTTTTGACTTAGGCTCAAGGTTGGCAAGAAACGCGTCGACCGCGCTGCTTATCACACCTTCCTGGTCAAGTTCCAGGCTCAGGTTACTGCCTAGCTGCAGCTCACGGGCCAGGCCGCGGAGTACTGACTGGAAGAAACTGTCTATGGTCTCAACGCGGAAATGGCCATAGTCCTGCAGAATAAGCGTAAGCGCCTTGCCTGCGTTCTGCCGGATCTGAGTATCGGAGTACTGCTGCGGTACGAGTTTCCTTACTGTCTCGAAATATGCGTCGGACTCACTCAGGTTATGGCTGATGCCGTACAGCTGCGACATTATGCGCTGCTTCATCTCGGCGGTGGCCTTGTTGGTAAATGTCACGGCCAGAATGTTCCGGTATGCCTGCGGATTCCTGGCAAGTATGGCGATGTATCTGACTGCCAGCATAAAAGTCTTGCCGGAGCCTGCCGATGCCTTGTATAGTGTCAAAGAGGAATGACCTTCCATATCTATAATGTTATTACGGTGTATAAAGGTAGCAAATGAATGGATAAATGTATAACTTTGCCGTCACTATATTTATTTACTTGCCTTTTGGCGGAATATTACAAGAATTATGGCTTATTTGAACGAAGAGAAGAAAAAGGTCACTACACAGCGACTCAGAGAGATGAAACAGCGCGGAGAGAAAATCTCTATGCTGACCTCGTACGATTATACTATGGCCAAGATTGTGGATGGCGCCGGTATTGATGTGATACTTGTGGGCGATTCGGCATCGAATGTTATGGCAGGTAATGTCACCACACTGCCTATCACTCTTGACCAGATGATTTATCACGCCAAGTCTGTGGTACGTGCCGTTAACCGCGCTCTTGTAGTAGTGGATATGCCTTTCGGAACATATCAGATAAGCGATGTTGAGGCTGTGACAAATGCCATCAAGATTATGAAGGTGTCGCACGCCGATGCCCTGAAGCTTGAGGGTGGGGTGGAGATTCTGCCGTCAGTGCGCCGTATCCTGGATGCCGGTATTCCTGTAATGGGCCATCTGGGCCTGACTCCGCAGTCTATCAATAAGTTCGGTACTTATGCCGTTCGCGCCAAGGAGGAGGCCGAGGCTGAGAAACTGATATCCGATGCTCACGCATTGGAGGATGCCGGCTGCTTCTCGCTGGTGCTTGAGAAGATTCCGGCAGTGCTTGCCGAGCGTGTAGCCAAGGAGGTGTCGATTCCTGTAATCGGTATCGGTGCCGGTGGCGGCGTTGACGGTCAGGTGCTGGTTGTGGCCGATATGCTTGGTATGAACTGCGATTTCTCTCCGCGATTCCTGCGCCGTTATGCCGATCTGTTCGGCACTATCACACAGGCTGTGGGCCACTATGTGGAGGATGTGAAGAGCGGTGACTTCCCGAACGAGAAGGAGCAGTACTGATTTCCGGAATCAGCACTGCTCCTTAGGAGCGACGTTTTTTAGTTTGCTTTGCAAACGCAGTTGCTTCGCTCCTTTTGGCAGCCTACGGCTGCGACGGCGATACCGCACCGTATTTCTATTGTACGCGCAGATGTTATAATAAGGAGTGGGGGAATGCTGAGATCCGAGTTGAGTTTTGCGGCAATAGACTTTGAGACCGCCAACGAGTGTCAGAGCAGTGTGTGCAGCGTTGGGGTGGTGATTGTGCGTCAGGGCACGATTGTGGATAGGTTCTACTCGCTCATCAACCCTGAGCCAGGGTATTACAAATGGTTCTGCAGCCGTGTACACGGCCTTTGTGAGAGAGACACCTGCAATGCTCCTGTTTTCCCTGATGTCTGGAAACAGATCGCCCCAAAGATTGAGGGTCTGCCACTTGTGGCGCACAATGCCTGCTTTGACGAGGGCTGCCTGAAGGCCGTACATAAAGTGTATCAGATGGATTATCCGGATTACACTTTCTATGACACACTGGCTGCCTCGCGAAACCACTTCGGGCGTACCTTGGCGAACCACCATCTGCATACTGTTGCCGCTGCCTGTGGGTATGACCTGACACAACACCATAACGCTCTGGCGGATGCCGAGGCGTGTGCGGTTATTGCGATGAAAATCTTGTGATTTTCTGGGGTAGAGCCGGCTCACCCGAAAAAATATGGGGGCAATCAAGTTTAAATATAAGATCTAAGGTTCTGAGTCACCTGAATTGACGCAGAACCAGCCGTACTCAAAAATACCCGTCACCCATCACCTCTTGACTCTAAATACTATATTATCAAGTATATACAAGGTGGTGGGTGATGGGTGTTTTTTATTTCATCGCGGCTCGAAGCCTGCCAGTCTTTGGATGAGATAAGGCTTAAGCCATTACTTGCCGAAGCCTCGCTCATTTCATTTCAAATAATGAAACGAAATTTCTCTAACTATATTTATTTCGTTTCAAATAATGAAACGAAACGAGCGTAACTATAGGCACTCCGGTAAACCGTGAGGACGCGAGGCTGGACGGATACAGGTACGAGCCACAGAGATTCGAGAACGGAGACACCAAGAAGGAACTTCTGGCCAGAAGCCGATATCTTCTGTTCAAGTCTGCTGACAAATGGACTGGCAGCCAGAAACTCAGGGCTGAGATACTCTTCCGTGAGTACCCGGACCTGAAGACCGCATACGGCCTGTCACACTCACTTAGGATGATATTCTCGAAGAACACGTCCAAGGACTGTGCAAGACTGTCCATGGCCAGATGGTACAACAAGGTAGAGGAGGCCGGATTCCATTCGTTCAATGTCATCGCAGCCACATTCTACGAGCATTATGAAGATATTCTGAATTTCTACAACAACCGTTCATCAAACGCTGCAGCAGAGTCGTTCAATGCAAAGATTAAAAGTTTCAGGGCTTCGCTAAGGGGTATCATTGATGAGAAGTTCTTCCTGTTCAGACTAGCTAATATCTACGCTTACCCCCACTGATTTTCGGGTGAGCCGTAGAGCCTGTTCTCATAAAAGTCTCAGACTGCAACCTTGACGCAACTGTATATGATTGCAAAAAAAAGAAGAGACCCAAAATTGAGCCTCTTCTTTTGTCGGGATGACAGGATTCGAACCTGCGACCCCCTGGTCCCAAACCAGGTATTCTACCGGACTGAACTACATCCCGAATGCCCTCATTCCTGAAAAGCGGTGCAAAGATACCGCTTTTCTTGAATGAAGCAA
Source organism: uncultured Bacteroidales bacterium (assembly GCA_937898885.1). Lineage (GTDB taxonomy): Bacteria > Bacteroidota > Bacteroidia > Bacteroidales > Bacteroidaceae > Colenecus. The sequence continues at coordinate 36,005 of CALDKD010000110.1, forward strand.
AATTTTATTTGATAATTTCAAGCCTTTTGAAACATTTGTACAGTTTTTCCACAGCGATGTCTATCTGCTCCTTGGTATGGGTGGCCATAAGAGAGAAGCGGATGAGCGTATCGTTAGGCGAGCAGGCTGGTGGAATTACCGGATTGATGAACACACCGTCGTCGAACATCTGCCTTGTTACAAGGAATGTCTTGTCATAGTCGCGGATATAGAGCGGTATGATAGGGGTGGATGTCTTGCCAATCTCAAAGCCAAGGCTGCGGAAACTGTCAAGAGCGTAGTGGGTGAGCTTCCACAGATTCTCTATGCGCTCTGGCTCGTTCTTCATAATCTGAAGCGACGCGCGTGCCGCAGCGGTTGCTGCAGGGGTGTTGCTGGCGCTGAAGATGTATGAGCGTGAGTGGTGCCTTATCCAGTTGATGGTCTCCTTGTCGGCTGCGCAGAATCCTCCGATGGCTGCGAGAGATTTGCTGAAGGTTCCCATTATTACCTCAATGTCGTCTGTCAGGCCGAAGTGGTTGCACGTGCCGCGTCCGTGATCGCCAAGGACTCCGAAACCGTGGGCCTCGTCAACCATAATGGCGCAGTTGTACTTCTCCTTCAGCGCCACAATGCCTGGCAGGTTGGCGATATCGCCCTCCATACTGAACACACCGTCAACCACGATGAACTTCAGACTCTCAGGACGGCAACGTGACAGAGCCTTCTCCAGAGACTCCATATCGTTGTGCTTGAACTTGATTGGAGTGGCGAATGACAGACGTCTGCCCTCAACGATGGAGGCGTGGTCTAGCTCATCGCATACTATATAGTCATCGCGTCCGAGAAGACAGGATATGGTGCCCAGGTTTGTCTGGAAGCCGGTGGAGTAGATGACGGCATCCTCCTTTCCTACAAATTCTGCAAGCTCCTGCTCAAACTCACGGTGCATGTCGAGCGTTCCGTTCAGATATCTGGAACCCGCGCAACCTGTACCGTATTTCTTTACAGCCTCGATGGCTGCCTCAATTACCTTTGGGTGATTTGTAAGGCCAAGATAGGAGTTGGAGCCGAACATAAGGACTTTCCTGCCCTCCATAATAACCTCTGTGTCCTGTTGGCTTGAAATGGCTTTGTGATACGGATAGACGCCCTTGCTCATTGCCTGAGCCGGCTCGTCGTAACTTGCGTATCTCTCTCTTAGTAAGTTCATAGACTACTGTTTAGCCGGGGCACAAGGCCCCTTTGTTTTTTTTGACGCGCAAAATTAGTTAAAAAGAATGATGGTTTACCAAAAAGAGGCAATTATTTAGGGACTAATAATAATAAGTAATGGCAAAAAAACGGAGTCTAGTACTTGATGTAAAAATTCTTCACCAGATTTACATACTCGTCGGATTCGTACCCTGTATTGTCTGTAATGGTGATTTCATCGTGCCGGAACATCCTATACAGCTTGCCTGATTTAAGAAGAGACCTCTTGATCTGCTTGCCGGCTTTTGTGCGGACATCGGTCTGCCTGTGCAGTTGCAGCCCGCATGCGGATGAGGCTTTGATAAAGTCCGGGACGGCCTCATAAGGGAGCACAACGTGAAAATGCCCGTCAGGGGAAAGCATCTCTTGAACTGACAGCGCAAGTTCCTCAAAGCTCAGGGTGTCTCCGTGCCTGGCTGTACTGCGGCTTTTGTCCGGGCAGCGCAGGGAATTCCGGAAGTACGGAGGGTTGCACAGAATGGCGTCGAAACTAATCCCCGGACGGTATTCCCTTATGTCTGCGCTCACCACATTGATACGGTCTTTCCAGGGCGATGCCGCGATATTCCCAGCTGCCTGAGATGCTGCCTCTGGGTCAATCTCCACAGCCGTGACAATAGCTTCGGGAACTCTCTGTGCCGCCATAAGCGCGAGCAGTCCGGTTCCGGTGCCGATGTCAAGAATTTTTGTGCAACCCGCCAGGTCGGCCCAGGCACCGAGCAATACACCGTCTGTGCCAACCTTCATGGCGCATCGGTCCTGCCATATTGAGAATTGCCTGAACTTGAAATCCGGATCCCGCATATCTGCAAAAGTACACTTTTCCGGTGAGATTTCAGTTAAAAAATGCCAACGAGAGCCTTTCGCTCCTTTTTGTGATACTTTATTATTATTTTTGCACCTCAAAATTCGCGTACGCGTGAGCGGGGTGAATTACATTCAAGTGGATTATGTCAAAAAAGATAAATAAAGACGATTTTGTTGAGGATGATGGCGTGAATTCACGCACTTTCTCGCTGGTTGCCGATTACGACGGCAATGAGCAAGGCTTGTTTGAGGCTACGATTGATGATGAGCTGATGCCTGTATTACCCGTAAGGAATATGGTGCTTTTTCCTACTGTGATACTCCCTGTGTCAATAGGCCGCAAGTCTTCTCTCAAACTGATAAGGGATTACGAGGGAAAAGGTAAAAACATAGCAGTATTCTGCCAGCGTGTGGCCGATAAGGACGAGCCTGGCTTTTATGACCTATATACGGTTGGCGTGGTGGCAAAGATTGTCAGGGTGCTTGAGATGCCGGACCACTCAACGACGGTGATTCTTCAGGGCGTACAGAGAGTAAAGCTGTCGTCTGTTGAGTCGGTGGTGCCATATCTGATGGGACGTATTGAGCTCTTCCCCGAGATTCTGCCACCTCCCCGCAGCCGCGAGTTCAAGGCTGTGGCTGATTCCTGTCGTGATATGGCGGTGAAATATATCGAGTTGTCGGACAATATGGCTCCCGATGCCGCATTCGCGTTGAAGAACCTGCGGAACGGAGTGCTGCTGGTGGAGTTTGTATGCTCCAATCTATCGCTCGAGATAAAGGACAAGGTAAAGCTCATCAAGGAGGCTAGTCTTCTGACACGTGCGATGCTGTTGCTGAACATTCTGAGTCGCGAGGTCCAGTTGTCCGAGCTGAAGCTCAGCATACAGAAACGTACCCACGAGGATATTGAGAAGCAGCAGAAGGAGTATTTCCTGCAGCAGCAGATTAAGAACATACAGGATGAGCTTGGCGGTAGCGTACAGGATCAGGATGTTGAGGAGATGCGACAGAAGGCTGCTGGCAAGAAGTGGAGCAAGGAGGTTGCAGGGCTTTTCCAGAAGGAACTGGCCAAGCTGGAGCGCATCAACACCCAGTCGCCTGACTATAACGTGCAGCTGACTTATCTGCAGACTGTCCTGGGGCTGCCCTGGGGTGAATACACTACTGACAACACCGATATGCAGAATGCCGCCAAGGCTCTGAACAAAGACCATTATGGTCTGGAGAAGGTAAAGGAGCGTATTCTTGAGCATCTGGCCGTAATGAAGCTCAGAAACGATTTCAAGTCACCGATAATCTGTCTGTACGGCCCTCCCGGAGTTGGCAAGACATCGCTCGGCGTCTCTATCGCCAAGGCCTTGAAACGCAAGTATGTGCGTGTGTCTTTGGGCGGACTTCACGATGAGTCTGAGATTCGCGGACATCGCCGCACATACATAGGCGCAATGCCTGGCCGCATTATCAAGGGACTCTCCAAGGCCGGCTCGTCAAACCCGGTGTTCGTTCTTGACGAGATTGACAAGGTCAGCCAGATGACTGTGCAGGGTGATCCCTCATCGGCATTGCTTGAGGTGCTTGATCCTGAGCAGAACGGCGCGTTCCACGATAATTATCTGGATATTGACTACGACCTCTCGAGAGTGATGTTCATAGCTACCGCCAACAATCTGAATACCATACCGGGGCCGCTGCTGGACCGTATGGAGGTGATAGAGGTGAGCGGCTACATCACCGAGGAGAAGGTTGAGATAGCATCGCGTCATCTTATCCCCAAGGAGCTGGAGGCCAATGGCTTGCGTGGCCGTGGCGTGAGCATTCCAAAGAAAACCATTGAGGAGGTGATTGAGAGCTATACCCGCGAGTCGGGAGTGCGTGAGCTGGAGAAGAAAATAGGAAAGATTTGCCGCCGTCTGGCATATCAGTTCGCCAATGATGGCAAATTTGAGTCAAAGGTGGTCAAGTCCTCAGACCTGAAGGGGCTTCTGGGCGTGAAGCCGTACAGCCGCGACAAGTATCAGGGCAACGAGTATGCCGGTGTGGTGACCGGGCTTGCCTGGACTGCCGTGGGCGGCGAGATACTGTTCGTGGAGACCAGCCTGAGCCGTGGAAAAGAGGGTAGGCTGACACTTACCGGAAATCTGGGCGATGTGATGAAGGAGTCGGCAATGCTGGCTGTGGAGTTCATACGGTCACACGCCTCTCTGCTTGGTCTTGATCCGGAGCTGTTCAAATACTGGAACATCCATATACACGTGCCGGAGGGCGCCATTCCAAAGGACGGTCCTTCTGCTGGAGTCACTATGGCCACATCCATAGCTTCGGCTTTCACTCAGCGTAAGGTTAGGGCTAATCTGGCAATGACCGGTGAGATTACCCTGCGTGGCAAGGTGCTTCCGGTAGGCGGCATCCGCGAGAAGATTCTGGCTGCGAAACGCGCCGGCATTACGGACATTGTGCTTTGCTCGGAGAATCAGCGCGACATTGATGAGATACCGCAGGAGTATCTGAAAGGACTTGAGTTCCATTATGTTGAGAATATCAGCGATGTGTGGGACATCGCGCTTCTGCCTGACAAGGTGCAGAATCCGCAGGAGATAACTGTTCCGGAACATACAAATGAGGTTTGAGCTACAACATACTGACGCGGCCTCCTCTGCCAGGGCTGGACTTTTACATACCGGTCACGGTGTGATTGAGACTCCGATTTTTATGCCGGTGGGTACTGTGGGATCCGTCAAGGCGGTTCCGCTGGATGTCCTGAAGAATGATATCAAGGCCCAGATAATTCTGGGAAATACATATCATCTGTATCTTCGTCCTGGCATTGAGACTCTGAGGAAGGCCGGGGGATTGCATCGTTTCAATGGGTTTGACCGTCCTATGCTTACCGACAGCGGCGGCTTTCAGGTGTTCTCTCTGACAGGCTTGCGCAAGATGAGCGAGGAGGGTGTGCGCTTCCAGTCGCACATAGACGGCTCAAGGCATCTGTTCACTCCTGAGAATGTGATGGATACCGAGCGCGCGATCGGTGCGGACATTATGATGGCGTTCGATGAGTGTACGCCGGGTACGGCAGAGTATCAGTACGCGCGCAAGTCGATGGAGCTGACACACCGCTGGCTGGACCGATGCATCAGGCGCTTTGACGAGACAGAGCCTCTGTATGGGTATGAGCAGGCGCTTTTCCCGATTGTCCAGGGCTGTACATACAGCGACCTGAGACTTCGCTCGGCCGAGTATGTGGCCTCGAAGGATTGCCCGGGCAATGCCATAGGCGGTCTGGCGGTTGGTGAGCCGGCCGAGGTTATGTACCAGATGATAGAGCTTGTAAATGGTATCCTGCCGAAAGACCGTCCGCGCTATCTTATGGGGGTGGGTACTCCGGAGAACATCCTTGAGGCGATATCGTTAGGTGTGGATATGTTCGACTGTGTGATGCCTACACGAAACGGACGCAATGCCATGCTGTTCACCAAGGATGGTATAATCAACATAAGGAACAAGAAGTGGGAGGATGCGTTTGAGCCGATAGAGGCCGATGGCGCTTCGAAGGTGGATACAATGTACTCAAAGGCATATCTGCACCATCTGTTCAAGGCAGGCGAGCTGCTTGCTCTTGAGATTGCATCAACGCATAATCTGGCGTTTTATCTGTGGCTGGCAGGAGAGGCACGCAGGCATATCATAGCCGGTGACTTTGATGAGTGGAGACGTATCACCGCAAAACGTGTAATGCAGAGAATCTGACTATGTCCACGCTGAATAGAAAAAGACTGCTGAAAAGACTGGACCGGTATATCATCGGCAAGTTCCTGGGCACATATTTCCTGTGCATCGTGCTGATTGTGGCCATATCGGTGGTTTTTGATTACAATGAGCATATCGACCATCTGAAGGACGCGCCTTTGCACAGGCTGGTCTTTGATTATTATCTGAATTTCATTCCATATTACGCTAATCTGTTCAGTCCGCTTTTCGTATTCATATCTGTTATCTTCTTCACGTCGAAACTGGCCGATAACACCGAGATAATAGCAATGTTCTCAAACGGACTCAGCTTCAAGAGGATGTTGCTGCCGTACATGCTGTCGGCGGCCATTATTGCCGGACTGTCTTTCACGCTCAGCTCGTTTGTGGTTCCAAAGGGGAGTATTAAGCGTATTGCGTTCGATAACGAATTCATTCATAAGAAAGCCAATAAGTCCGCCTCGAACATCCAGATGGAGGTGGAGGATGGCGTCATCGCGTACATCGGACGTTTTGAGGACCTCAATAAAACAGGCTACCGTTTCTCTCTGGACCGTTTCGAGGACAAGCGTCTGGTGTCGCATCTTACTGCCAGAACGGTGGAGTACGATTCGCTCTCGGAAGAGAAATATCATTGGAAAGTCCGTAATTACATGATAAGGAACCTGAAAGGCGACCAGGAGGAGGTGTTTCAGGGCAATGAGCTTGATACTGTGATTAAGTTCGAGCCTGCCGATTTTATGGTAGTGCGCGGACAGCAGGAGACGATGACATCTCCGGAGCTGCGTGAATATATATCGCGACAGAAAAAACGTGGTGTGGGTAAACTTGTGCGTGAGTTTGAGATTGAGTATCACGAGAGAATCGCTATGACATTCGCATCGTTTATCCTGACAGTGATAGGCGTGTCCCTGTCAAGCCGCAAGCGAAAGGGTGGCATGGGTCTGTATCTGGGTATAGGACTAGGTCTGAGTTTCGGATATATACTTTTCCAGTCCGTCTCGTCAACGTTTGCCGTAACCGGGAGTATGTCGGCGTTCTGGGCTGAGTGGCTGCCGAATCTGGTTTACATACCGATTGCCATAGTACTCTATTTTAATGCACCAAAATAATTGTTGAGCCGTGAGATTTGATGAGTTCGATTTTGAGCCAGGCATTCAGGATGCTGTTGACGCGATGAATTTCCGCGAGTGTACTCCCATTCAGGAGAAGGCCATTCCCGTGATTATGGAGGGACGTGACCTGATTGGCGTGGCTCAGACGGGTACCGGCAAGACTGCGGCATATCTGCTTCCGGTGCTGAACAGCCTGTCAAAAGGCGGCTATCCTGAAAATGCAGTCAACTGCGTGATTATGTCGCCAACACGTGAGCTGGCTCAGCAGATTGACCAGCAGGTTGAGGGCTTCTCTTATTTTGCGTCGGTTTCCAGTGTGGCTGTTTACGGAGGCAACGACGGTATCCGCTTTGAGCAGGAGAAACGCGGTATGGCAATGGGCACAGATATCCTTATTGCTACTCCGGGCCGTCTGATAAGCCATCTGAGCCTTGGAAACTGCGATTTGTCAAATGTCTCGTTCTTTATTCTTGATGAGGCTGACAGAATGCTGGATATGGGTTTCTACGATGACATTATGCAGATTGTGGCGCGTCTGCCGAAGAAGCGCCAGACACTTCTGTTCTCTGCTACAATGCCGGTTGAGATACAGAAACTGGCGCAATCAATACTTACTGATCCTGTGGCGGTGAAGCTGGCTGTATCAAAACCTGCCGAGAAGATCCTTCAGGCGGCATACGTGTGTTACGAGGTGCAGAAAGTACCTATTATACAGAGCCTTTTCGAGGACAAGGTGGAGCGTCGTGTCATTATCTTCGCCTCGTCAAAACTTAAGGTCAAGGAGATTACAAAGACCTTGTCGCGACTTGGATTGAACGTGGGTGAGATGCATTCAGATTTGGAACAGACTCAGCGAGATGAGATAATGCATCAGTTCCGCAGCCGCAGAATCAACATTCTGGTGGCTACAGACATTGTCTCGCGCGGAATAGACATTGACGATATTGATCTTGTGATAAACTTTGATGTTCCGCACGAGGCTGAGGATTACGTGCATCGCATAGGACGTACGGCCAGAGCCGGCAGTGACGGATGCGCCATCACATTCATTTCGCCCGAGGAGCAGACTCAGTTCGCATCCATCGAGAAGTTCATTGAGCGTGTCGTGTATAAAATTCCGGTTCCGTCGGAGCTAGGGGCCGCTCCAGAGTACAATCCTCGCAGAAAGCCGGCACGCAAGCCATTCCAGCGCGGACATAAGAGACGCTGATAGAGTCCGGAGTACGGATCAGAGTGGGCGGGTACAGGTGGCTCAGAAAGACTGAAGGCCTGTGAATCCTTGACTCACAGGCCTTCCTGGGGTGCCGGGTGGGACTCGAACCCACGACATTCAGAACCACAATCTGACGCTCTAACCAACTGAACTACAGGCACCATATATGAGCTCTCGCTCAAATGCGGTGCAAAGATAGTGCTTTTATTTGTAAAAACAGCAGTGACCGGTGTTTTTCTTTGAAAAAAGTGCGATGCCGGGGTTCCCTTAGCTTCCCGATTCTCAAATTCCGGCCAATATTATTCATTATCTTATGGATATTTCCGATATTTGCATATTTAATAGGTAGAATAGTCGGGTAAATGAGTATTACTTTCAGCGCAAGACGGTTGTTTTGGGCATTTCTGGCAGCCCTGTTGTTCCTTCTGGTATTTTCCTGGAGTACGTCTCCACTTTATCTCACATACGGAGGCGACAGTCCTTTCTTTCAGATTATTGGTCTTGGTGTGACTCAGGGCAAGATTCCGTATGTTGATTTGTTTGACCATAAGGGGCCGGTGCCGTTCTTTATGGATGCGTTAGGGTATTCCACAGGTATGGGCCGCTGCGGTATTTTCATACTGCAGGTTATTTCAATGACCATCACTCTTCTGCTGCTTTATCGCATTGCCGCGCTCTTTGTTGAGTCTGACAGAAAAAGATACAACGCCCTGGCGCTCACGCTGATTCCATTGGCGGATTTCATTGTGGAGGGCAATCAGGTGGAGGAGTGGCAGCTGCCATACATTGCCCTTGCACTGCTTATGGTGTGCCGCTATATAGTCAGCGGTGTCCGTCCTCACGAGGCGTGGCGTAGTCTGATCTATGGCCTTTGCTTTGGAATGGTATTCTATAACCGTCCAAACGATGGCGTGATGTGGGTGGGAAGCTTGTTCTTCGGTCTGTTCCTGCTTTGGATAGTCAGAAAGGATTACCGTATGATATGGGGAAACATAGCAGCGTTCATAGCCGGCTTTGTCGTCATTACTATTCCTATCCTTGCATATTTCAGCGCTCACGATGCGCTTGATGATATGTATTTCGGTATGATAATCCACAATATCCGCTATGCCGGTGACGCACTTTTAACCTGGGGAGGCATCGGTATGATTCTGATACCGGCTGTTATGGTTTGTACGATATTGTATCTGGGCCGTCAGGGTGGATTGCGCGATTTGCGTTTCGTGCTGATTCCGATGCTTGTGCTTACAATCATTCTGATAGGCAAGCGTGACTATTATCATTATCTGATTCCTCTGACTCCGTTCATAGTCATCTGCTTTGGTCTTTGTCAGAGGTATTCCTGCAAGAAATTCCTGTGGGTGGTGTGCTCACTGTTCGTGGTGTTCAGCTACACTGAGTGCAGGTTCATAATAAAAGCCTTCTCTTTGCGTGGTACGCTTACTGAGTTCTACGCTCAGACTGATGCGTTGTATGAGAATGTTCCGGAAGAGGAGAGAAACACTATCTGGAACTACAATCTTGTAAGTTACGACAAAGATAAGTCGCCACATCTGGTATCGCTGATGGGAACCTTCCCGCACAAGGGCATAACGCCTTCAAGTCCTGTGCTGGCCGCATACGATCTGGAGTATCTTGAGGAGCGTTTCGGGATAAGGACAAATGAGCCGAAATGGCTTGTGATGTATCCGGAGGACAGCTACAACAAGGATTTCGACTATATTTACGAGAATTACGAGCTGGTTGCGTTCACTCCGTCGGAGCCGGTTTGTGAGATAAGACTTTACAGAAGAAAGAGCAATGATTGATATAGATTCCTGCAGGTTGCTGGAGTTCCAGAACAAAATTGACGACCGGGGCGGTCTTGTGATTGCGGAGGCCTTCAAGGAGATTCCTTTCGAGATCAGGAGGGTATTCTACTCATTCAACATCCCCGACAGAAAATCCAGAGGGGCGCACGCGCACAAGAAGTGCCATCAGGTGCTGATTGCTCCATCCGGCCGGTTTACCGTTGAGATTGATGACGGAGTCAATAAACGCAGGATAGTTATGGATGACCCGCTGAAAGGTCTGTACGTACCGCCAGGCGTCTGGGCCAGCGAGCTGGAATTTGAGCCGAATGCCATCTGTCTGGTGCTGGCGTCGGACAACTACGATGAGACGGATTATATTCGCGATTATGATGATTTCCTCGCTATGAGAGGTTTAGAACCAGTATTGAAATAATGACGGAAAAGCCCCTTATCTCTATCGTCTCTCCCGAGTACAAGGGCGAGCTTATGGTTGATGCTCTTGTAAGCCGCATCAAGCAGGCTCTGTCTCCAATTACAGAGGCGTTTGAGATTATATTAGTGAATGATGCCTCTCCTGATAATACCTGGGAGGAGATTCGCAGGCAATGTGCAAAAGATAAACGTGTAAAGGGCATAAACCTTAGCCGCAATTTCGGTGAGAACTATGCCATTACGGCAGGCCTGCGCTATGCCAAGGGCGATTATATCGTTGTTATGGATTGCGACCTTCAGAACCGTCCCGAGGATATTCCGCTGCTCTATGCCAAGGCTATGGAGGGGTATGACATTGTATATGCCCGCAGGATGCAGAAGCATTTCGGCTTTTTCAAGAAACTCTCATCAAGGCTTTATCACGGAATACTTGAATGGCTGAGTGGCGTGCGCCAGGACAGCGCGGTGGCTGAGTTCGGCATTTACAGCGCCAAGGTTATCAGGGAATACAACAAACTCCCGGAGGCTGCGCGCTCATTCGCGAATCTGATTACATCGCTCGGATTCCGCTCAACATCAATCCCTGTGACTCACGCTGACAGGATGGAGGGTGAGACATCGTATTCGTTCAGCAAACTGGTCAAGATAGCGTTCGATGTCATACTGTCAAATAGCAATAAGCCTTTGAAGATGGCAATCGGCCTGGGTATGATAATAGAGGTGTTTGCCATTGGTATGATTGTTTATTCCGTTATTGATCATTATGTGAGCGAGGTGCCGGCAGGCTTTTCATCGACTTTCATATCCATCTGGTTCCTTGGCGGTCTGAACATCCTGATACTTGGTGTGGTGGGACTCTATATTGACAGGATTTTCAATCAGGTTAAAGGGCGTCCGCTCTTTATTGTGTCAGATACAATCAACGAGGATGAGGAGTAACTTTGGAACGCTTCTGATTAAGGTGCTGGTCTGGCCCTGGTCCCGGCTGCCGCTGAAGGTTCATTACCGTATCTCGCCGGTACTGGCGTTTCTTATTGGCAAGGTTTTCCGTTATCGCAGGGATACTGTGGTGCTGAACATTGCCAGGGCTTTTCCGGAGAAGGATATCTGGGATATTGACAGCGAGGGCCTGATAGACAAGTTCTACCAGCATCTCGCGGATGTGTTTGTCGAGGCTGTCTGGTTTGGCGGCTGCGGCAACCGTAAGCGTCTGCACGATGCCCGTATAGTTGAGCTGGTGAATCCTGAGGAATTCACTGCACTGTATGCCAAGTCGCCCGACGTGATGGTCCTTTGCTCACATCAGGGTAATTGGGAGCTGTCCGGTGGAATTGAGTCATATAATTACACAGACAAGCCTTTTCCAGTTGGATGGCAAAATGTGCGCATTACATATCGTGAGATGAGCAGCAAGGCCTGGGATGGGTTCTTCCGCGATAACCGGAAGGCACCCACTGTGAACCGAGACCAGTTTGAAGGCTATATTGAGTCGAAGGATATTGTGCGGTATGTATTGGAGCACGCAGGCTCGGGATTCGTTTACAATTTCATAACGGACCAGCGCCCATACTATAAGAACTCCAGGAATCTGCGCGTGAGTTTTATGGGGCAGGAGTGTGCGGCAATGTCGGCCGGGGCTGCGTTGGCACATAAGACAGGAATGCCGGTATGTTTCCTCAGTATGCCTGTTGAGTCACGCGGGCACTATAAATACAAGTATATTACCATTTGTGAGGATGCCTCAAAGATGAGCGTGCAGGAGATTATGGACGAGTACTTCAGGCTTCTTGAAGATGAGATAAGGAGGCAGCCCTTCAATTACCTGTGGAGTCACCGCAGATGGTGACACCTCTCTGTACACAGGTTCTCAGATGATGTCCTGAAATCTGTCTGGAATCCGCACGACTATCCGCAACTCGAACATGGCCGGCTTGTTCCAGGCGTAGGGCGGCCGCACCACATTCTGACATCGTCTGGCAAAAGTTGTCCATCTGTCAAAATCGCGTGCTTTCATCTGGGTTACATAGCGAATGGTACGAGCCCTCTTGCGCATGTGCTTGCCCCATCCCTGCTCAATCCTGTTCTTGTCATTGAAACGATTCTCCAGCTGTCTCAAGTCGAAATATCCGAAGTGAAACAGGAACAAATCTTTGGCTATACGGAAATTGTGTCCTTTGATGCGATGAAATCCGGAACCCCAGACGCAAGGCTTAGCCACAATGGACGGCTTGGTGTATCTGGTTCCTATTTGTGCGTAATGGCGCTGCCTGAGAAACGGGACGATGTCAACAATGTCGTTCTCTTCTCCTATCTTCTGGCCGAAATCCAGTCCCAAGGCCGAAAGGCTCACATCTATCTTCTGTCCGCTGAGATATTCACGCAGGCTTTTCCCTAGTTTCGGATCCACTATGACGAACTCATCGGCATCAACTCCAATCACAATATCGTATCCTTTTGCCAACAGCTCAGCGGCCTTGTCGGAGAGAAATTTCAGGCGTCCTTTCTCTGCGGCTATTACTTGATTGCCTATTTTCTCGTGCAGCTCAGCATTGGTGCCTTGGCAGAAATCCTGTATCACCTGGTCGGTGCCGTCGAAATAAATGTACAGATTCTCCTTGCCGAGCTCACTGCCATAATACTCAACCCACTTTTTCAGGAAGAAATCATCGTTTCTTACCATAGTCAGTGCGGCAATTCTTTTTAAAGCTGTACTGTTGGACATCACTGTTGCTGTTTCGGTGCGCGAAGTTATAAAAATAGATTGAATTTGATTACATTTGTCTCCTGTAACAATCAATTTCCCATAATGGATACTACTTCGGCCCTGTATGGCTTCCTTCAGTCCTGCCATCATATAGACAAGGATATCACATTAGCCATCAATTCTTTGAATTGCCCGCTTACGGATGCGGTATGGCAGGTTTTCTCAATGAGGAATATCTGGTTCATAATGTATTTCATCGTACTGGTATTCCTTATACGGAACCTTGGCTGGAAGAGGGCGTCGGTTGTTGTGGCCTCCATTATTCTTACAATTGTCTGCTGCGACCAGTTGGGCAATGTGTCAAAGGAGTATTTTGAGAGACTGCGCCCTTGCTGGGATGCTGAGATGATGTCACGAGGCCTGCACGTGCTTGAGGGCCTCGGTAACCGTTATGGCTTCTACTCGGCCCATGCCGCCAACGCCATAGGCTTTGCCGTCAGCTCGTTTATGGCGTTCCGCAATGACACCACACGCAGTTACCGGATATACGGTACGTGCATACTGATATGGGGCGCGATGGTAGGGCTCAGCCGCATATTTGTGGGTAAGCACTTCTTTGGCGATGTGATGGTGGGGTTTGCCGTAGGCATCGCATTCGCATACTTCTTCAGCAGTATGGCCTCGCTGGTCCTGAGAAGGCTTCGCTGGTGAGCGATCCGGTTTATCTGTTGAGCTTGAAACTCAGGTAGTGGGTCTCGCCGGCAATCTGGCTCTCTTCGGGCAGTCTCATATAATCACCGAACATATCGGTCAGATAGCCGTCATATCCCTTCGGCACAGGAAATCTGTATCCCTCAAAATCCATATCGATGGTCTCAATGCAATCCGCCTCCTTGAAGACAAATTTGTAGAAGCAATTGCCGGCATTGTATCGCAGGGTTCCGTTTCGTGAGATTTTGTCTCGTCGCACCACCGAGGCGATGGTCTTGAGATGCCATTTCTTAAGCCTTTTGTAGATACTTGTGGTAAGTGTGGAGGGATTCTCTTTCTTGGCGAGTCTGGTTATCCAGCATAGATGCTGCTTTATGCGCTGATAGACAAAATAAGGCGCGTTGTTGTGACCTAATGTGAAGATGTCTATATATAGCCCGTGGTATTTGTATGATTTGTCCTCGCCTCCGCCAGACTCTGTGACTGTGGAGTGCTTGTCGCGGAATTTGGCAAATCCTTGCAGATAATAGAAATCATTGTCCGGAGTCTGTATGGCGTAGTCTTCGTTCTCTTTGAAACAAGAGAGCAGTTTTTCGTAATCCTCTTCCATCATATCGACATCTATGTCATCATCCCATGGAATGAATCCGTGATGGCGTACCGCGCCCAGACAGGTTCCCGAAGAGAGCCAGTATCTGATGCCGTTCTCTTTGCATATTTTGTCGAAATCTACAAGCATCTTCAGAAGATACTCCTGAAGATTTCTTAAATCAGATCCGTCAGGACTGTATTTCTCTCTGAGTCTCTTGTGTAATTCCTCCGTTACCATAGAACTTTTTTGCAAAAATAAGCAAAACAAAGGTATGTGGCTGAATAAAAAGGCTTGAAACGAAAATAAAGTATAACTTTGCATAATATGAAGACTGAATTTCCGCTCTCAAGACTATGGACATCCACACGACTTATTGTTGAGGGACATATTCTCAACCCGTTGTGGTGGAATGCGACCAGACGCAGGGCACGCAGGTCAAAGGTATTTGGCGATGTGGTGTCTCTGTATTTCAGGAAACATTACATTGATGCCCTGAGGAATTACACTTCAGGCCCGGTAGTGAGTGATGACGCGGGGGAGAAAATCTATTCCATCTGGTTTCAGGGTGAGAGTCAGGCTCCTGAGCTGGTAAGACGCTGCTTTGACAGCATCAGAAAGCATTGTTCCAACGAGCTTGTGGTTCTGGATGAGGATTCCTTGCTGGATTACATAACCCTTCCGCAGATTATCATTGATAAGTATAAGGCCGGTAAGATCAAACCTGCTCACTTTGCGGATATATGCCGTGTGGAGCTTCTGTATGAGCGGGGCGGCTACTGGCTGGATGCTACTTGCTTTGTGACATCTGAGATTCCTGACTATATCAGGGACGCTGATTTCTTTGTGTACCGCACCGGCAATACAATATCGGGTTATTACAGCTATATTCAGAATTGCTTTATCCGCGCCAGAAAAGGCTCATATCTGCTTGGCGCGTGGCGTGAGATGATTCTTGATTTCTGGACGCGCGAGGATAAGCGCGTTGACTATTTCCAGCATCAGATAATGTTCAAGACCATAGTGATGAATATCCCGGAGGCCGGGCGTCTTTTCAAGGAAATGCCTCAGGTGACCCACGATGCGGCCCACAGACTCTGGCTTGAATATGGTGACAGCCCGTTTGATGCTCAGGAATACAAGCGTATTGTGGCTGATGCGTTCTTCCAGAAAACCACATACAGGGACAAGCCGGTACCCGGCACATACAAAGACCACGTATGGCACGACACGCTTATCTGATATTGGCCCACGGCAATTTCGGCCAGTTGCGTCGTCTGGTATCTTTGCTTGATGACAGCCGCAACGATATCTTCGTTCACGTAGATGCCAGAGCCAGGGATTTTGATGAATGCCTGTTCCAAGGGTTGTGTAAGGAGTCCGGATTGCATTTCATCACTCCGCGCCTGAGTGTCCACTGGGGTGGGGTAAGCATTATGCGCGCTGAGCTTGAGCTGCTCAAGGCTGCAACCGCAGGGCATTATAGGTATTATCATCTTCTGTCCGGTATGGATTTGCCACTCAAGAGTCAGGATGAGATTCACTCGTTCTTCGATGTCAACGATGGCAAGGAATTCATACAACTCTGGCAGATGAAAGGCAGCACGTCTTCCCGTTTCTCATATTACACGCTGTTTCCCGAGGGTGCCGGTAATTTCTGGCTGAATCTGGCAAACGTGATATTCAAAGGAATGCAGATGCTTGTAGGACATCGCATAAACCGTGATGTCGAGTTCGGCTATGGCTCACAATGGTTCAGTATAACCGATGAGCTTGCCTGCTATATTGTCGGAAAGGAGGACTGGCTTGAGAGTGTGTTCCGCCATACGAACACCTGCGATGAGGTGTTTCTCCCTACGTTGCTGAATTCGTCGCCTTTCAAGGAGAGACTCTACAGAAATGAGGCGTATGTGGCAAATACAGTCAACGATGCGAATATGCGTCTCATAGACTGGAGCAGGGGAGAGAGTGTCAGACATCCCTGGGTGTTCCGCGAGTCAGATTTTGACCTGCTGTGCGGTACGCCACATCTTTTCGCGCGAAAGTTTGACCAAAAGATTGACGAACGCATTATAGACTTGATTTATAACAAGGTGAGACGGAATGACAAAACTGAATCTTGACCAACTCCACGCCGTACTTCTCCAGCTTATGCTGGATATTGATGAGTTCTGCCGCAGGCACGGAATACGCTATTCCCTCTCCTCCGGCACGATGTTGGGCGCAGTGCGCCATCACGGCTTTATACCGTGGGACGATGATGTGGATTTGTTTATGCCCCGACCTGACTCTGAGAGATTCGTGGCTCTGTACAACGACTGGCATCAGGACAGTCCCTATAAATGCTCGTATGGAGGCAATCTTCCTGAATATATCAATAGAACGGCCTGGATAAAAATCATTGATACCCGCACATCAATCAAGGAGCGTGACGGCTCTGTCGGCGACATAGGAGTGAGCATTGATATTTTTCCGGTTGACGGTACTCCGTCAGACCCGGTGCTCCGTGACAAGTTCGCACGGAAAAGCAGCAGCTTGTGCCACAGACTGTTCCTGAGCAGCAGGAAATTGTTCCCGTTGTCAACTCATATTCCATTGCTGGCGCATTTGAGCGCTTTGCGCCATAGTCCGGAATGGTGGTTTGAGAAAGCCACCGGTTATATGACACAATACAAGTTTGAGGAGAGCGAGTATGTGTGGGCTGTATGCGAGCGGTATGAGCTTGAGTTCCCTGTTGAGCGCGAGACTTTCAACAGAATGATAATGATGGACTTTGAGGGCCACAAGTTTCCGGTCTTCGATAAATACGATGAGTATATGACTCTTCAATATGGAGATTATATGACTCCGCCGCCAGAGAGTAAGCGCGTATGCCACTTTGCCGATACATTCTGGAATGAGGATGTACTGCCTGAATGGCTGTTGGCTGTTAACTGTTGGCCGTTGGCGAGTCATCAGGATTGAAAGCCAACAGCCAATTGCCAAAGTATTTTCGTTTCGCGAAACGAAAATTTGATAATCCGCGTCAATTGCACTAATTTTGCGGATTATAATTCAAAACACAGCATATTATGTTTGAGAATCTATCGGAAAGACTCGAGAAGTCATTCAAGATATTGAAAGGTGAGGGCAAGATTACCGAGGTAAACGTAGCTGAGACTCTGAAGGATGTGCGCAAGGCCTTGCTGGATGCCGATGTCAACTACAAGGTGGCAAAGCAATTTACCGACACTGTCAAGGAAAAGGCTCTTGGTATGGACGTGCTTACATCCGTCCGTCCCGGTCAGCTGATGGTAAAGGTGGTGCACGACGAGCTGGCTCTTCTGATGGGCGGCCAGGCTGTCGATATTGACGTGAAAGGGCATCCTGCCATTATCCTGATGGCTGGTCTTCAAGGCTCTGGAAAGACTACTTTCAGCGCCAAGCTTGCAAATATGCTGAAGAGCAAGCGTTATAAGAAACCGCTTCTGGCAGCCTGCGACATATATCGTCCCGCAGCTATTGATCAGCTGTGCGTCCTTGGAGAGCAGATAAGTGTGCCGGTATATTCCGAGCCTGAGAATAAGAATGCCGTACAGATAGCGCAGAATGCCATTAAGGAGGCACGTGCCAAAGGCAACGATGTGGTAATCATAGATACCGCAGGCCGTCTTGCCATTGACGAGATGATGATGCAGGAGATAGCCGCCATCAAGGAGGCTGTATCTCCGAACGAGATTCTCTTTGTGGTTGACTCAATGACCGGTCAGGATGCCGTCAATACAGCCCGCGAGTTCAACGAGCGTCTGGATTTTACAGGCGTTATCCTTACAAAACTGGATGGCGATACCCGTGGCGGTGCCGCTCTGAGTATCCGCACTGTTGTTGACAAGCCTATCAAATTCATAGGTACAGGCGAGAAGATGGATGCCTTCGATGTATTCCATCCGGCCCGTATGGCTGACCGAATCCTTGGCATGGGCGATATCGTATCCTTCGTAGAGCGCGCGCAGCAGAACTTCGATGAGGAGGAGGCTAAGCGCCTGCAGCGTAAGATGGCCCGCAACAAGTTCGATTTCAACGATTTCCGCGACCAGATAGCCCAGATCAAGAAAATGGGAAATCTGAAGGACATAATAGGTATGATTCCCGGACTAGGCAAGGCTGTCAAGGACATTGACATCAACGATGACGCGTTCAAGGGCATTGAGGCAATGATAAACTCAATGACTCCTCAGGAGCGCAGCAATCCCGACTTGCTTGACAAGAGTCCCTCGCGTCGTGCCAGAATTGCAAAAGGCTGCGGTCAGTCATTGCCTGAGGTTAACCGTATGCTCAAGCAGTTTGCTGAGACAAGAAAGGTTATGAAGGGCGTGGCCGGTGCGAAATTTCCTATGATGCCGGGTAGAATGAAGTAAATCAGATAATAATAAGAATATGCAGATTATTGACGGAAAGGCTGTAAGCACCCATATTAAGCAGGAAATAGCGGCCGAGGTTGAGAGAATGGTGGCAGAGGGTCGTAAGCGCCCGCATCTGGCGGCAGTGCTCGTGGGACACGACGGTGGAAGCGAGACATACGTGGCCAACAAGGTTAAGTCGTGCGAGGAGTGCGGCTTCAAGTCAACTCTGATCCGCTTTGAGGATGATATCACCGAGGAGACTCTTCTTGAGCAGGTCCGCAAGCTTAACAAGGATGATGATGTTGACGGATTCATCGTGCAGCTGCCTCTTCCAAAACACATCAATGAGCAGCATATCATCGAGGCCATTGATTATCGCAAGGATGTTGATGGCTTTCATCCAATCAACGTGGGCCGTATGAACATCGGTCTGCCTTGCTTCGTGTCTGCCACGCCTAACGGTATTCTGGAGCTTCTCCGTCGCTACAATATTGAGACAAAGGGCAAGAAGTGTGTAGTGCTTGGCCGTAGTAACATCGTAGGGAAACCTATGGCATCTCTTCTTATGCAGAAAGCGTATCCCGGTGACTGTACCGTTACCGTATGCCACAGCCATACAAATAATATAAAAGAGGAGTGCCTTGCCGCAGATATTATTGTGGCTGCCATGGGACAGCCTGGGTTTGTAACCGGTGATATGGTGAAGGAGGGTGCCGTAGTGATTGATGTAGGTACCACACGTGTTCCGGATGCGACCCGTAAGTCCGGATTTCGCCTATGCGGTGATGTCTGCTTTGATGAGGTGGCTCCCAAGTGCAGCTTTATCACTCCTGTTCCAGGCGGTGTGGGACCGATGACAATATGCTCGCTGATGAAGAACACTCTGCTTGCGGGCAAGAAGGTTATTTACGGATAACCGCAAAAGCTGAAAAGTTTTCAACAATTGTGAAAATTCCTTTAAAATTGCTTTAGGGCTTAGCAATGCCTTTTTAAATTTGTTGCTTAATGAACAAATATTATATTATTTTCAGATATGAGCAACGAATTGGAAAGCGGGCAGGCTATATATGATGCCCGTACATTAGGTAAGGGAAAGATGCTGGTGCTTGGCTTCCAGCATATGTTCGCAATGTTCGGCGCCACTGTGCTGGTGCCTCTCATCACAGGATTGTCAGTATCTGTCACACTGCTCTTCGCCGGTGTGGGTACGCTGATTTTTCATTTCGTCACAAAGATGAAGGTGCCTGCGTTCCTGGGCTCCTCATTCGCGTTCCTCGGTGGCTATGCCGCAGTCAAGGAGATTGGAGTAGGATTGGGATACACTGACACACAGGCTCTGAGCTATGCCTGTATCGGCGTATTCTGCGCAGGACTGATCTATTTCCTTCTGTCACTTCTTTTCAAAGTGTATGGCGTGCGTAAGGTGATGCGCTATTTCCCGCCTGTGGTTACCGGTCCTATCATCATCGCCATCGGACTTACACTGTCAGGAAGCGCAATCAACAACTGCCAGTCAAACTGGTGGATTGCTATTCTGGCCATTGCCATAATCATTGTCTGCAATGTGTTCGGTAAGGGAATGATAAAGATTATACCTATTATATTAGGTGTCATTGGCTCATATATTGTGGCAGCCTGCTTCGGACAGGTGGATTTCACGTCTGTCAGGGAGGCAAGCTGGGTAGGATTCCCCATTGTCTGGCAGAATACGGCATTCGCGGTCTTTGAGGATCCAAACTGGTCACTTATCGGTACATCAATCCTGGCCATCATTCCTATCTCGGCTGCTACTATGATTGAGCATCTGGGTGACGTCGCCGCTATATCCTCAACCTGCAACCGTAACTTCATTGTTGATCCGGGTATCAACCGCACTCTGTTTGGAGACGGACTTGCCACTGCTCTGGCTGCCATGTTCGGTGCTCCGGCAAACACTACATACGGTGAGAATACAGGTGTTCTTAACCTTACAAAGGTATATGACCCGCGCGTGGTGCGTATCGCAGCCGTGCTTGCCATTATCTTCTCGTTCTGCCCGAAATTCGCTATGCTGGTTTACAGTATGCCTACGGCTACAGTAGGCGGCGTGTCTCTGGTGCTTTACGGTATGATATCCGCTGTAGGTGTGCGTAACCTTGTGGAGAATCAGGTGGACCTCACCAAGAACCGCAACCTGCTTATCGCGGCTCTGATTCTTGTTCTGGCCATCGGCGTTCAGTACGGAACTGCGGGCAGTGCCATTCAGATTGGCAAGGTTGCTTTGTCTGGTCTTGCAGTGGCTGCTCTCAGCGGTATTCTGCTCAACGCTATTCTGCCGGGCAACGACTTCAAGATGACATTCGACTATACAAGCGGCAAGCGCAGTGAGTCCGATACCAAGAATATGGACGAGTCATTCAAGGTTCCAATTCACAAAGATTGATAATTCACTATTTATTAATAATTAACTATCAGACAAAATGAAAAAGTTATTTGCATTCGCAGGACTCAGCCTGCTTACCATCGGAGCTTTCGCACAGACAAATCTTCAGGTTTTCTACGATTTCGGTGATGGTCGTAAGCACGTGACAACCACACTTGAGGGCTACTACGGTGACAACTGGGGCGACACATTCTTCTTTATTGACTATGATTTCTCAACTAAGGAAATGAGAGACAGTAATCTTTTCGGTCCTATGGGCAGCTATATGGAGATTGCACGTGGCCTGAATTTCTGGAAGAACTCATCATTGAAGGACCTGAGCGCGCACGTTGAGTATAATGGCGGTATCGGCTTTGGCAGCTGCAACTGGCTGTTCGGTGTGAACTACCTGCTTCACAACGCTGATTTCAGCAATACATTTACATTTGAGTTGATGTACAAGACTTTCAACGGTGGCTCAACAAGCGACTTCCCTCTGCAGTTCACATTCGTATGGGGTATGCAGGACATCTTCGGTGTTGAGGGACTTCGTTTCAGCGGCTTCGCTGATATCTGGGGCGAGAACACTTCATACTGGTATGGCCAGGCTAACCCATTGGCTGACAAGGAAGGTAAGTTCATCTTCATCTCAGAGCCACAGCTTTGGTACAACATCGGCAAGACCTTTGGTTGCGACAATCTGCACATCGGCACAGAGATTGAGCTTTCTGCAAACTTCGCAGGCGTATCCGGCTTCAAGTGCCGTCCTTGCCTTGGCGCAAAGTGGGTATTCTAATAAAAGACTATTCATAATATAATAATAGGTATGTCTAATTTATTAGCTAAATGTTTCGGCTTTGATGAGTCAAAGCACGAGGTCCGTACTGAGGTTGTGGCTGGTATTACCACATTCCTTACTATGGCATACATTCTGGCTGTAAACCCGTCTATCTTCAGCGCTCTTGACGGAATGCCAAACGGCGCAGTGTTTACGGCTACCGCACTTGCAGCTTTCATCGCCACAATGGTGATGGCTTTCCACGCAAAGAAGCCATTCGCTCTTGCTCCTGGTATGGGCTTGAATGCATTCTTCGTATTCACCGTATGCTTTGGAATGGGCTACAGCTGGCAGTTCGCTCTTACTGCTGTACTTATTGAGGGTGTCATCTTCATCATCCTTACCGTAACCAAGGTTCGTCAGTGGATTATTGATGCAATCCCGATGTCCCTGAAGCACGCCATCGGCGCCGGTATCGGTCTGTTCATTGCCTTTATCGGTATGCAGAACGCCGGACTTATTGTAGATAACGAATCTACTCTTGTAGGTCTTGGTGACCTTTGCCACGGCAGCGGTCTGCTGGCAGTAATAGGTCTGGTAATCTCCTGCTCACTTGTCATGCTTCACGTACGTGGCGGTATCCTTCTGGGTATTCTTATCACAACCGTAATCGGTATTTTCATCAAGGATCCGGCTACAGGTGCCGCTCTTACCTCATTCAATGGTATTGTGGGTACTCCTCCAAGTGTAGCGCCTATTTTCTGCCAGTTCCAGTTTGATAAGATATTCTCACTTGATATGCTGGTCGTTGTGTTCACATTCCTCTTTATTGATATGTTCGACACAATGGGCACAGTAGTAGGTGTATCACAGAAGGCCGGCTTCGTAGATGAGGAAGGTCACGTTGACGGTATCGACAAGATCTTTATGGCCGATGCTATCGGTACTGTGGCAGGTGCTTGCCTTGGTACCTCAACAACCACTACATACGTAGAGAGCTCCGCAGGTGTCGGCGCAGGTGGCCGTACAGGACTTACCGCTTTCAGCGCGGCAATCTGCTTCGGTCTGGCATTGTTCTTCTCTCCGATATTCCTGGCTATCCCAAGCTCGGCTACTGCTCCGTCACTTATCATCGTAGGTATGATGATGATGCAGCCTGTAACCAAGATCACCTGGACTGACTATCGCGAGTCTATTCCTGCATTCCTTACCGTTCTTCTGATGCCTGTCGCATACAGCATCTCCGACGGCATTCTGATTGGTATGATCGCATACGTTGCTCTTAACGGTATCTCCGGTATCTTTGACCGCAAGTTCTTGAAGAAGATCACTCCGACAATGTGGGTACTGGCAATATTGTTCATAGCCAAGTATATTTTCCTATAGGACTATTTTCAAGTAGTCCGGTAAAAAAAGCCGGCGGGATGCAAACCCCGCCGGCTTTTTCAGTAATTCAAGTTTCGCAAGTTACAAATTACTGTCATTCAAGGATCATCATGGCGAAACCTGAATAATGCTATCCTAGTATGACTTCAGTTGGTAATTTCTTTCTCACTTGTCGCTCTCAATGCTGAGAATTCCGCCTGTGGCAGTGTCGAAGATTATCCTGCTGTTGGCAGACTTTGTGAGCAGTGAGGCTGAAAGGGTCTCAATATTGCCAAACTGCGCTATTGCGATATCATCGTCGAAATAAGTCTGTCTGTTGCTGAAAATCCTTACCGAAGCCCTGCCTGGAACACAATATCTTATGCTGTTGTCCTTTTTTGAGCCCTTCTTGTCTGCTGTAACGCCTGCATTAGGAAGCGTGTTCTGGCTCACTACACTGATATATACGGGCGCTCCTGCCAGATTCAGAGAGTCAACGACACCAAGTTTGTCGGATATGCGGAAAAGCACCTTGTTCTTCTCTGTAGCCTGAGGAGTGTATTCAATCATTGTGGTGCGTGATACTGTCTCGCGGGTACCGGTGAACATCTGCATCAACGCCTGTTCCTGCATGTTCAGATTGTCAATCATATATTTCAGTGACTCACCGTCAGACGGTATGTACTCAGCCTGTCCGCGTGTTATCTCATTACGGCTCTCGCGTATGCTGTATATCTCCTGTGCGGTAAGCTCCGCCATTTTTGCAGTGGAGCTGGCCATCAGAATCTCCTCGGTCAGATAGTCGTACGGATTTACTTTTGGCTGTGGTGCTGCTATCTGTTCCGGCTTTTTCCTTGGGCTTTCCATTCTGGTGTTGATTGCGGATAATATGCCATCCTTTGTGAGCTGGACATTAGGCGCGATGCTCTTCCCGTTTACCTGAACTGAATAGACTTTCCCCGGGTCGGGAACACCAGCCGGCATCACTTCGATATTTGTGATTGAACTGCTCTTCTCCTCAGTATCTGATACTCCGGTTATTTTCAGATATCGCTCCGCGTAGTGGCTGAATTCTCCGGGCGTGTATTTCCGCTCTTCCACAGTGATAGCTATTCTAAGCGTAGTCTGGGGCAGAGAATATGTTACTCTGCCGGTTGAGACTCCGGGAGAGTAGGGTACTACGTTGGTTTGTGCGAAGAGCGTCGATGCGGCAATGGCCATGGTGGCCATCATTATGAGTTTCTTCATATTATTCCGTAATTTTCGGCTAAGTTAAGTATTTTGACAGATTCACTTGCCAATTATACTTCGGTTTTGCAAAAAAGTGCCGTTTTTATAAGGTGTTTTCAATATTGAGCCGTGGTTTGCCTGCGTCGAGATGCTTTTTTATTAAATTTGCGATAGTAAATCATCAAGTTATGGACAAGATAATTCAAGTAAAGGATAAGTCTTTCAGAATGAGCCTCCCCGAAAAGGATATTCTGGAGCAGGTAAAGAGAGTTGCAGCTGATATCAACCGCGATTATGCCGGAAAGAATCCGTTGTTCCTTGGAATATTGAACGGCTCGTTTATGTATGCCGCGGATCTTATGAAGGAGATCACCATACCTTGCCAGATATCATTTGTCAAGCTTGCCTCTTACGAGGGCACCGTATCTACCGGTAAAATCCGTGAGGTTATCGGACTGTCAGAGTCAATACAGGGGCGCGACGTAATCATAATAGAGGATATCGTTGAGACAGGATACACCATGCAGCGTGCATTGGAGACACTTGGAACACGCGGACCCGCATCTGTCAAGATCAGCGCGCTGTTCTGCAAGCCTGAGAATCTGAAAGTTGATCTGGGTGACGCTATGAAGTATGTGGCAATGGATATTCCTGATGGTTTCATTGTAGGCTATGGACTGGACTATGATGGCTATGGCCGCAATCTCCGTGATATATATACAGTAATAGAATAATTCTCTTGAATGGACAATATAGTTATTTTCGGAGCCCCAGGCTCAGGAAAGGGAACGTACAGTGCGGAACTTGTCAAATATTTTGGCTATGACCATATTTCAACCGGCGATTTGCTCAGAGCAGAGCTTCAGGCCGGTACCGAGCTAGGTCTTGTTGCCAAAAAGTATATGGAGAAGGGACAGCTTATCCCCGACGATCTAGTCATTGACATTCTGAGAAAGCAGTACGATATTCTTCTTACTGAGGGAAATGGTGTTATCTTTGACGGATTTCCACGGACAATCGCGCAGGCGTCGGCCTTGAAGAGAATGCTCAGTGAGAGAGGTGAGCGTATGACCGTTGCCCTCAATCTTATTGTCGAGGAGGACGAGCTGATGCGCAGATTGCTCAGACGTGCTCAGACAGAAGGACGCGCCGATGACAACGAGGTTACCATAAAGAAGCGTTTCAATGTGTATCATACTCAGACGCAGCCTTTGATAGAATGGTTCCGTAAGGAGGGGGTGCTGGAGGAGTTTACATTTGCCGGCTCCGCGGAGAAGATGGTTAGTGATATTGTTGAGAAATTGAAATCTCTCTGATTTTATTTATGGCAGAGACAAACTTTGTAGATTACGTAAAGATTTTCTGTCGCTCAGGCAAGGGAGGCCGTGGCTCAGCACACCTTCGTCACGATAAGTATATTCCCAACGGTGGCCCGGACGGAGGCGACGGCGGTCACGGTGGCAGCGTCATCCTTAGGGGAAACCGCAATTACTGGACGCTGCTGCATCTGCGTTACCAGCGTCACGCGTTTGCTGAGAAGGGCGAGAACGGCGGCAGCAATAAATGTTTTGGTAAAGACGGCTCAGACATTACTATAGAGGTTCCTTGCGGAACAGTGGCATATAATGCCGAGACAGGAGAATATCTGTGCGACATCACATCCGACGGACAGGAGGTAGTGCTCCTGAAGGGCGGCCGTGGCGGCTTGGGAAACTGGCATTTCCGTACTCCTACACGTCAGGCTCCGCGATTTGCGCAGCCTGGTGAGCCGGCCCAGGAGATGATGGTAGTACTTGAGCTGAAACTGCTGGCGGATGTTGGTCTGGTAGGATTCCCCAATGCCGGAAAGTCCACTCTGCTGTCGGCAATATCAGCCGCCAAGCCTAAAATAGCCAATTATCCGTTCACAACGCTTGAGCCGAATCTGGGCATAGTGTCTTATCGTGACGGCAAGTCCTTTGTCATGGCCGACATTCCGGGAATAATAGAGGGAGCCAGCGAGGGCAAGGGGCTCGGTTTGCGTTTCCTGCGCCACATAGAGCGCAATTCCCTGCTCCTGTTTATGGTTCCCGCCGAGTCGGACGATATAAGGAGAGAGTATGAGATCCTGCTGGGCGAGGTAGTGAAGTTCAATCCTGACATGCAGGAGAAACACCGTGTCCTTGCCATTACCAAGTGTGACCTGATAGATGAGGAACTTCAGCAGATGCTTGCCGAGAGACTGCCTGAGGATATCCCTCACGTGTTCATCTCAGGAGTAAGCGGACTGGGCCTTCAACAGCTGAAGGATATCCTCTGGACTGAGCTCAACAATGAGAGCAACCGTCTGCAGGCCGATTATCTGTCAGAGAAAATAGTTCATCATTCCAAGAATATCGATGAGCTCAATTCTGAAATGACGGCTCTCGGTGAGGATGATTTCGATTATGAGTATGAAGATGTTGAGGACGATGCTGAGGATGATGACGAGGGGGGAACGATGATTATCGATTGGGAGCAAAATTGATATTTCCATATTCGTTTTCTCACTCTCTTAGCAGATGTATGAATTTTTTTATTGTTCCGGATTAAACTTTCGGTTTCCGGAATAGTCAAAATGAGGAAGACAACATTAACAACAACTTTAAATAATTAAAAAAATGAAGAAAATGTTTTTTGCAGCTGCACTTGCTATCGCAGCTATCTCTCTGAATGTGAATGCTCAGGCTCCGGCAGACGCTCCTTACGGCGTTAAGTCAGGTGTTATCGTTACCAGCATGGATATGATGGGCAACGAGATGGTTACCGAGACCTATTTTGACAACTACGGACTTCTGACCGCTACAGTTTCAGAGGGCGGTTTCATGGGTGGCGAGGGCAAGACCCGTCAGATTACCGTTGACGGCGTTCAGTATCGCGTAAACGACGCTGAGAAGACCGCTACCAAGATGCCGGACTTCGGCGGTGGCATGGGCTTCGGCGGTGGCCGTCCTCAGATCAACTGGAACAAGCTTACCGATCAGGTAAAGAAGGACAACGGTATCAAGGAGCTCGGCAAGGAGACAATCGCCGGCAAGGAGTGCACCAAGTATTCAATGACTATGGATATGATGGGTCAGAGCATGGAGCAGACCGTTTGGATTTACAAAGGCATCCAGCTTCAGAACTCAATGTCAACCGAGATGGGCGACTTCGGCCAGAAGTGCAAGAGCTTCGAGGAGAAGAGCGTAGAGGCTTCAATGTTCCAGCTCCCGAAGGAGTACAAGGTAGAGGAGTTCCAGATGCCTGACATGGGCGGTTTCGGCGGCTTCTAATTGAGAATCCATTTATAGATTGAAAATGGGGCAATCCGGAAACGGGTTGCCTCGTTTTTTTTTGCCTTTGCTTGATTGTGATTTATAGTTTTTTGTATATTTGTGAATTATGAAATGAAAACCAATATTAACAAATCATTTAAATCATTATGAAAAAGTATTTTGCAGAGTGCATCGGAACAATGGTCCTGACACTTTTAGGCTGCGGTACCGCAGTGTTCGTAGGTTGTGGTGAGCCCGCAGGTGTATTTGCTACAGCTGCCGCATTCGGTTTGTCAGTAATTGCAATGGCTTACACCATTGGCGGTATCTCAGGTTGCCATATCAACCCGGCTATCACATTGGGCGTTGCCCTGAGCAAGAGAATGAGCTGGAAGGATGCCTGTGGCTATTGGGTAGGACAGTTCATCGGTGGTATCATCGGTGCTGCCATTCTTTACGCAATCGTTTCTGTTACAGGTGCTCCAGGCGCAATGGGTAATCCTGCAGGTCTTGGCACAAACGGTATTGCCAACGCCGGTGGCGTAGGTGGTGCCATGCTCGTTGAGATTGTCGCTACATTCCTGTTCGTACTGGTTGTTCTCGGTACTACCGACGATAAGAAGGGTGCCGGCAACCTCGCTGGTCTGGCAATTGGTCTCAGCCTTATTCTGATTCACCTGGTTTGCATCAACCTTACCGGTACATCAGTTAACCCGGCCCGTTCATTTGGCCCGGCTCTCTTCGTTGGCGGCGAGGCCCTCAAGGATGTATGGGTATTCATCGCAGCTCCTATGATTGGCGCAATCCTTTCAGCAATTGTCTGGAAGTGCATCGCTTGCGACTGCAGCAAGAAGTAATCCGTTAAAAGAGTTTTTTGGGGCCAGCCTCTTGTTTTTGAGAGGCTGGCTCTCTTTTTATCAATGCTTTGTGTTATTTTTGCGATATAATAACAAAACAACAGCAAATGAAAAAGTTCTATTTGATGGCAGCCGCTGCTTTGATATGCGCATGCGGCAAGCAGACATGTGTAATAAGCGGTAATGTCAGTGAGATGGGTGATATGGCATACCTTCTCGATGCCAAGCGTAACGCTATTGACTCAGTCACCGTTACAGACGGCAGCTTCACTCTCACACGCGAATACACAGAGCCGATGCGCTGTTACCTGTCGGACAATAGCGATATCAGTGAGGCGAATCTTGCGACGATGGTTTTCATAGAGCCGGGAAAGATTACGGTCCAGTCTGGCGATAACGGTCTGTACGCATATGGCACACCATCAAATGACGCATACCTTGCATACAACAAGGCCGGCCTTGAGTTAAATAAGGAGTACGATGCCGAGGGTACATCGCCAGAGCGTCTCGCAGAGTTGGAAAAAGAGTATGATGATCTGCTGGTCAATGCCGTTAAGGACAACTTTGACAATATCTTCGGACTTTATGAATTCACAAGCCTGTCGTACGATCTGGATGGCAAGGAGTCTGTTGAGTATCTTGCCAACTTCACCGAGGAGATGCAGGCTACCGAGACCTGGAAGTCAATGATGGAGTCGGCTCAGAAGAAACTGCTTGTTGACGTTGGCCAGCAGTACATTGATTTCACCCAGAAGACACCAGAGGGTGAGGATGTGTCTCTTAAGTCTGTTGTAGAGAAAGAGGGCAACAAGTATGTGCTTCTTGATTTCTGGGCAAGCTGGTGCGGCCCTTGTATGGGTGAGGTCCCTTATCTCCTTAAGGACTATGCTCAGTATCACGACAAAGGCTTTGAGATTTTCGGCTCATCGCTTGACCGTACAGCCGAAAGGTGGATTGCCGCCATCAAGGACAAGGAGATGAACTGGGTACACGTAAGCGACCTTAAGTACTGGGACAATGCCGCCGCTGATATGTATGCCGTACGCTCCATACCTGCTAATTTCCTGATAGACTGCTCAACCGGCAAGATTGTCGCCCGCAACCTGCGTGGTGAGGCCCTTGGCCGGAAGCTTGCGGAACTGCTTGATTGATTTGTTGAGACTTTAATATGTGTAATATGAGGAGACTGCTTGGCGCTGTGCTGCTGATGACTATGTCAATGGCAGTTACAGCATCGGAATGGAAGTTCGATTATGATTCGGAATTCGTAGCGGATCACTTGAAATATGCTCCGTATGTGGATTCTGAACACAGTTATGTGGAGTGCGTTGGATTCGAGGATGATTATTCGGTATCCTCGCTCACCATCCCTCAGGTCGTAAACCATAATGGACAGACCTATCGTGTGGTCAGCATAGGCGAGGGAGCGTTCTACAATTCGCAACTTGTGTCGGTAACGGTACCTGAGAGTGTGACATACATATGCAGCGTGGCATTTGCCGCCGCAACTATGAGGGATGCTACAATCCACTCATCGCAGCTTACCATTGAGATGGCGGCTTTTGTTGAGACGCTTTCAGAACTGCATCTTTCCGCCATGGTCCCGCCAGTGATTGACAGGCTCTTCATATTAGATATGCAGACGTACCAGCCTGCGGAAAATGTCAATATATACGTTCCGCAAGGTTCGCTGAACTACTATCTGGCAGCCGATTATTGGAGCAGATACACATTGCTGGAAGAGGGCGGAGCCCAATCTGAGAAGGTCGTGCTGGACATTCAGTCCGAAAAGGGTGGAATGCTTGGCCGGCTCATCAGAGAGCAGACCCCTGACTGGCGTACTGCCGTAAGCCTCACCGTAAGCGGTGCCATGAATGCCGATGACATACGTTTCGTACGCGATTCTCTGCCCAGGCTGAAGTCTCTTGATATGACCTTTGCCTTGGTAAGGGAACTGCCCAAGTCCGCATTCTCCAATGCTAGATTCAAGTCCGTCAGACTGCCTCTCACGCTGGAGTCCATAGGGTTTGAGGCTTTCGCCAACTGTGCCTCATTGGATACAGTAATAGTCAATGAAGGTGTAAGTACTATTGAGGAAAGCGCTTTCTTCCTGTGCAACAGTCTTAAGTTTGTCCGCTTGCCTTCCACTCTGCAGAGCATTGGCGGTGGCGCGATATTCCTGTACAATATGAACGGCGGCGGTGATATAACAGTTGAATGTGATGCCTTTTTCCCGCCATCTGCCAGCTCCGCTCCCTTTACCTCGTTGGGAAGTAACATAATTGTGAAGGTACCGGCCATCTCCGAAGAGTATTACCGCGAGGCGTCAGCCTGGAAATTTCAGAATATCGAGGCGGCCGACATCATGCCGCAGTGCATCGTGCTTCAGGAGCCGCGCACTCTCTCCACTGACAACCTGCCGCAGGGCTATTCGCCAGTACTCCTGTTTGACGCCGGGAACTATTCATACGGTCCGTACGGCTCGCTTACACTCGATGGCAGCACTTCATTCAAAGCTTCAGCTCTCCATCTGTACTCGAACCTGTACTATGACCGCAACTACAGCGATGTGGCAGCATCCACGCTTTTACTGAACACCGCTCTCTCTGCAGATGAGGTTATTCACGACATAACCCTGCTTGCCGGTCAATGGTACTTCATCTCCTTCCCGTTTGATGTGAGGCTGTCTGATGTAAGGACCGGCTCTGATGTGAGAAACTGGGTGGTACGTTCCTATTCGTCGGTCAACAGGGCGAACGGAATATCTAACCAGTGGACTGATGTTCAACCAGGTACCACCCTGAAGGCAAATCGGGGATACATCTGGTTCCTCGCCACCGACGACAGTGATAACGACTATGGATATGGCAACATAACTCATTTCAGCGTAACTTCCTCCAATACGTCGGAATCTGCCATGTTCTGTACGGATGATGTGTCGGTCCCACTCAGCACTTATGCCGCCACATACGCTCACAACTGCAACTGGAACCTGGTTGGCAATCCGTACCAGACCTACTTTGACATAAGTTTCCTTGATCAGAAAATGCCGGTCATCATCTGGGACCAGAATAGGGATACCTACAAGACTTACTCCCCGGTTGATGACGATTTCATACTCCGGCCCAACCAGCCCATGTTCCTGCAGAAACCGGATGGAGTGGAGACTCTTACCTTCAAATCGGCAGGAAGGCAGATATCAGACGAAAAACGCTCCAATATCGATGAGGACGAGTATGGCGGCTCTTACGGCAATGACTACTGGAATGACATCGTCGCGGGCAGCGCCCCCTCACGTGGGCAGGCTCGCAGGATATACAATTTCTCCATCTCCTCAGGAGGCTATATGGACGGCACCAGAGTTGTTCTGAACGATGCCGCATCGCTCCAGTATGACAAGCGCAGCGATGCCGTCAAATTCTTCAGCTCCAACTATGACGTACCTCAGCTCTACACCCTTGTTGATGGAATTCCCTGCTCTTTGAACGAGCGCGCTTTGACAGACGGCCACGTAACGATGGGAGTCAGGGCTTCCGGCACCGGACCATGCATAATCTCTATGGAGAGAGGTTCCGGCAGTGTCCTGCTGAAGGATAACGTAACGGGTGCCGTAGTGGATCTGCGGGAAGAAAACTACACCTTCACTCCAGCCGCCGGACAGAATGACTGCCGGTTCGTCCTGAGCTTCGGAGAAACCACTTCGGCCGAAGCCGTCCGGACAGAGGAAGACGGCAGATTATACGACATTTCAGGCCGGAATGTGGAGAGTCCGTCAGCAAACGGCATCTACATAAGAGACGGAAAGAAGTTTTTTGACAAATGATGGAGTACACAACTATGAAACGATATACATTATTGCTTGCAGTCTCACTTGTGGCATGCATAGCCTTGGCACAGACAGGTTATGGCACAGACGGTGATTTCAATCCTGAGAGTCCCGGCATTCCCAGTCCCAACGGCTTCTATCCCGAGGAGGGACTGCTGATTCTGGACGGTCTCCGGTATGGAGATTTGGAGGAGGCCGTCACCAATATCTTCAATGACTACGATGATGCCGCCTATAGCGAGGCTGACGGGGAACTGGTGCGCAAGGTTATGGTATGCGGCGACTTGCGGCAGCGTGAGCCGGAATATGCTCCCGATTTCTATGCGATGGGATATCTTTTCCCGAATCTTAGGGAGCTGGACCTCTCACGT
Organism: uncultured Bacteroidales bacterium; assembly: GCA_937898885.1. Lineage (GTDB taxonomy): Bacteria > Bacteroidota > Bacteroidia > Bacteroidales > Bacteroidaceae > Colenecus. The sequence goes on from CALDKD010000110.1 coordinate 68,837, forward strand.
ACATACGGCTGCGGTAAGTTGTGGACACTTGACAATCTCGGGTCAATGGAGATTCTCCATCTGCCTGACTGCTTGGAGGAGATCGGCAGTTTGTATAGTGCTTACTATCTGACAGATGTGTACTGCTATGCGGAGCTGCCGCCGCTGTGTACCGGTTATGTGGAGTATCGCCAGCCACTGTTTATGGACGCATCGTCAGTGACTGTACATGTTCCGGAATCGTCTCTGGAGCTATACAGGTCTGCCGACTGCTGGAAGGATGCCAACATTGTGGCAATGGAGAGCGGTGTGGGCAAGATCAACGTGAAGATGCCTGATGGAATAGAACTGAGCCGGTACAGGAATATGAACCTGACTCTTACTGACGAGAAGACAGGACTGACTACCCGCTACGTTACGTCAGACCGTAATTATTACGTGTTTCCCGGAATACGTGACATCTGCGAGACCACATGGCGGGTCACTCTCTCAAACCGTTTCGGCTCCGTGATTGCCGTGACTTCCGGCATAAAACCGGAAGGTGATGTCACCGATGTCACTATGGCTGACCTCAGACCGGTAGTGTCGTTGGGCGTTACCGTATATGATTCGGACAAAAAGGATGTTACGGCTCAGACTGAAATCGCCTGGTACGATATGAGCGGAACAAGGCTTACTGGTGGTGATGCTCTCGGAGGTCTCGTTACCGGTGACAGGGCACAGGCGGAAATAAAGCTTCCGGCAGCTCTGGCACGCATTTACTCCAAACCCTCAATACAGACAATGACTGCTATGGAGCGCGATGGAGAATTCTCTGTCATGCTGGAGCCGATGCAGAGGCATACTCTGACCGGCACAGTGCGCGATGCGGAAACGCATCATACCCTGCCGGGAATCAGCGTGACCGCAATCCAGACTTTCGGAGCGGGCAACACTGCCTCTTTTACAGCCGTGACCGATGCTGACGGCAGTTTCAGCATTGACGTTCTTGAAGGTGACCTGACACTTTCCTTCGAATCGGAGGAGTATATCCGTCGCGAGGTGAGGAACGCATCGCCGTCCGATGCGGTTACCAGTATAGGAGATGTGAATATGAGACGTACAGGTCTGACAATTCCTGTCAGTATATACATATACGATACGCGTGAAAACCGTTACGGTCCCATGGATAGAGAGTTCTTCAAGGATTATGATGACCTGCATCTCTCAATCAGTGACTACACTACAGGACGTCCTGTGAATGATTTCTATCTCAGATACAACCAGATTGTAATTCAGGAGGAGCTGGAGAAAGACTGTCATCTGCGCATCTCGCCGTCTTCTGTGAGCGGTTCTTTCGTAGGAGATGATATCGTGGTCTCCGTCTTTAACGGAAAGGTCAGCGATACTCAGATTATCCTGCTGAATGAGCTCGGCGGCTTTGAATCTACATTCAAGAGCACTAAGAACAGCAGTGTGGCGGCTGTGCTTTATGACAGCGAGGGCAGGTTTGTGAACCGCTACAGGCACACTTCCGCCACATTGACCGTAAAGGGGCTGCCGGCTGGCAACTATGTACTTGTCACAATGCTCAATGACCCTCAGCTCTCGTCACTGCCTACATTGGAGTCATTTGACGAGATGAGGCTGACTGCCGGTAAGGATTATCTGAAAAACCAGATACAGATAGCCAACAGCAGGATTACGGTCGTAAACAACGATGTGGTGCCTGTACCCGATGTGGAGTCTGTCAAGATTCTGCACTCTGCATCTACATTCTCATTCTCCGACCCGAATGTTACAGAGGGCGGTTATCTGACACTCAGGAGCCGTATCAGACTGAAGCCTACTTTTGCCTCCTCTTGGAAGTACAGCGATTTCAGGCTTGTAATAGACCTTCCAGAGAACTGCTCGTACCTTGATAACTCGTTGATGGTTGACGGACTGGCAGAAGGTAATTTTGATGTAAGCTACGATGATGGTCAGATTACCGTAGATGGTATAAGCGGGCTACTTGAGTCCGGCGATTTTGCGGATGTGCGTCTCTGTCTTGTAGCCGAGAGGAACGGCTCCGGACATGTATCCGGCAAACTTCTGTATCAGTATGACGGTGAGGAGTATTCCACACCAGTCGGCACGACAACCTATCAGGCCTCTGCGCTTGATTTCAGCATATCGGAATTCAGCCACGACGGTCACTTGCTGGCTGCCGGTACCTGTGTGCCCGGCTCTACTGTCACTGTGGCTGACAACGGCAGGATAGTCGCCCGCAAGACCGTTTCCGGTGATACCTGGTCAGTTGACGAGGTTATGGCCGATGTCTCCAATCTCAGCATCCATCCTATTACTGTCACATGCCAGACGAAGGAGGGCAATGTCTATACATCGCCTGCCACCACCGTACTTGTGGATAAGGACCTGAATCATGCCTCAAAGGTGACAATGTACTATCCGAATGATTTCAGCAAGACTACCGAGGTCTGCACATTCGATTTCCTTGTGCCGGATTCAAAGGCCGAGACGTATGATTTCTATCCAGAGTCGCGCGACTTCACATTCGTTATTGATTTTCTGAGGAATGATACAACGGAAATCGGCGATGTGGTGCTGCTTATAGAAAAGGAGAGCGGAGCTACTGACATGCGCAATGCCGTGTACGATTCTTCCAGGAATGCTTGGGTAACATCATATACTTTGGACGAGGATGATGAATATGACGCGCCTGTCGATGTCAAGGTGTCATTTACCCGAAAGAAGAATATGGTTACTGCAGACCGCCGCAAGATGGACGAGGCGGTTGAGGATATGGATAGTTTCATTGCGGAGGCAAACAGCCTGATAAGCATACTGAACGGATACAGCGATGAGAATATCGACGAAAAGGTCAAGGCCTACGAGGAAGCTGTGGGCTACACGCTTTTCGGAGAGACTACACCTGAGGACCGTATGTGGGAAGAGTGGTTCAACTCACTGTCAAAAGAGGAGAAGGATGCCGAGATAGAGCGTCTCATGGCCGAGACCGACCAACTTGTCTCCTCTGTTCAGGAACGTACCGACAACATCCTGGCCGGCATCTCCACACAGCGCGACAACTCCTTCGTACTTGACAACGGCACCCGTATGCTCATTACCGACTGCTCAGGATACAGCGAGAGCTCCTTGCTTGACGCCGGATTCACGGAGCAGATGGTTGATGACGGCTCAAAGGTGTATATTCTTGAGGACAACAGACATTCCGTGCTGGTTGACTTCAAGAAGAATACCGTTCTGGAACTGGTTTATCCCCCAACTGCCAATATGGGTGGCGCGAGCGTTCTGGAAATCTGCAATCAGGGCATAGATATCGTCACAAATCTGATTGACGGAGTAGGAGGCGCGTTGAATGATATTCTGGGCAATATCCAGGTGCAGACTGACGCACTGCTGCTTCAGCAGTTTACCTTGGTTACCAATGTAGCCAAGTACGAGTGCATACTGAGATGCGCTGATGTCAGCGCTTTACAGAAGATAGCCATCCGTGCCAGACTTGCCATAACCAAGGCTGCCGTAATCACTACCGACATCTCGTTGAAGGTTGCCGGAAAACTGCCGGGTGTGGTCAAGAAGATTATCCCTATTATGTCGTACGTGAGTATCGGCGCTGAGTTCATAGCCAAGTTCAAGGCTATCGCCGCGCTTTACATGGCCATTCCGGTTCCGTGTCCGAATGATCAGGCTGCGGCCAATGCCATAAGTGATATGCTTATGACCGGCGCGCAACTGCAGATTGCCTTCTCGTCCGGCAAACTGGCGCTTCAGATCTCATCCGATGTGGCTACAGCCAGCTCTGTGGTAGCAGCTCTGCCTACAGGCGGAACCGCTCTTCTTGTAGCTGCCGCCACATACATTGCCAAGAACGCTGCCATATTCGCTGCAGACTGGGCATTCAGCAAGAGTCAGGATGCACGTATATCGCAGGCCAGGAATATGCTCTCACGTCTGCAATGCGATGAGGAGGATGAACCCGAGCCCGAGCCTCTTCATCTGAACGGTTATGTTCCACATAGCTTCGACTGGGGTTGGGAAAAACCGAAAACAAAGAGGAAGCGTCCGCTCATAGATCCGTCAGGTTACGTGTGCGAGGCTGTAGGGAGCAACCGTCTGGAGGGTGTTACCGCTACCTGCTATTACAAGGCTGAAGTGGAGGATATGTACGGCGACAAGTCTGTGCAGACCGTCATCTGGGATGCAGAGAACTACGGCCAGCAGAATCCTCTCCTTACCGATTCGCAGGGAATGTACTCGTGGATGGTTCCCGCCGGCTCATGGCAGGTAGTGTATGAGAAGGAGGGCTACGAGACCACACGCAGTCCGTGGCTGCCGGTACCTCCACCGCAACTCGATGTGAACATGGCGCTGACGCAGTACACCCAGCCTGTTGTGACAGGAGTGCGAGCAGACGAATCCGGCATCGACATCAAATTCAGTCTCTATATGAAGAACTCCACGGTGAGCAATCTTTCAGTCACTGCTTTGCAGAACGGCACAGCCGTCTCCGGCAAAGTCCTGGCCCTGAATGAGGAGGTGGCGTTCGATGATGACAGCCAGACTTACGCCTCACACTTCAAGCTCACACCCGACCGCCCGTTCAAACCCGGCTCGGAAGTTACTCTGAAGATAGCATCGCTGGTAAAGAGTTACGCAGGAATTGCACTCGGCGAGGATATTGAGATTCCTCTCGTTGTGGAGCGCGAGGTAACTTCAATCGGTGCCGATTCCATAGTATCAGTACCGTATGGCGGCTCGCGTCAGCTCACTGTCAGGGTAATGCCTGCAGAGGCTGCTGCAATGAAGAGAGTCAGCATAAGAGTTGAGTCCGATGCCATTGTAGGTCTGGAGACCGGCAGCGTGCTGCTCGATGCGCAGGGACAGGCATACATCAACATAACTGGAAAGCTGCCGGGTACCGCCTACATCTACTTTGCCCTTGACGGAACCGATTACGAGGGCGTGAGCGTAGTGCATGTGGTAGCAGCAGGCTCGCTTGTTCCCGATGCTCCAAAGGCTTCGATCATAGGCGGAACCTATGTTACACCCGGTACGCAGGTGGAACTCACCGCACAGGAGGGCTGTACCATCTGGTACACTCTGGACGGTTCCTGCCCGTGCGATGACAGCAGCAACATTGAATACACCGGCCCGATTACCATCACAGCCGACACAAGGCTGCGTGCCATGGCCGTTGCTCCAGACGGTACGGAAAGCGAGGTCGTGACCTTTACTTGGTTCGTTACCGCAGTTTCCGCTCCGACATCACTCCCTGACGATGTAGAGTTCATCTTTGACCTGAACGGCCGACGGCTCCATACCGTGCCATCCGGCGTTTACATCCAAGGCGGTCAAAAACGCCTGGTACAGTAGATAAAGGCAGGGAAATTAAAGACGTTTTTTGATTGGAAGGTGGAAGGTAGTTTTGCTGTCTTCCACCTTCTACTTGTACCCTTTGTCAGATGCTTGCGGAACAACTGAAGTCACCCCGCGTTTTGTAGTGGCCTTGCATTGTATTATGGCGTGGCCTCGTTCGTTTCATTTCATTACTTGAAACGAACGGAATGAGGCCTCGTCGTAATCATTTCAAGTAATGAAATGAAATGGACGTAACTATGGCTAATATCGTGGAAAGCCTCATTGTTTTTTGCCGCAGTCTGAGACTGATTTGTCGCAAAGCTCAATGTCCTATTTTGAACTGAAGATGTCGCGGTATTTGCGTGATACGGGCAATACCTGACCATTGTCCAGAGTCAGAGTGTCGGCCTCGGTCTTTAGAATGTGCGCGGTGGCAACCAGATATGACCGGTGAATACGCTGAAAATCAATGCCCAGAAGGTTCTCCCATTGTGAGATCGGAGTCTTGTTACGGTACTTCTGGCCGTCTGTGGAATGTATCCAGACCTCAGTGTCATTGCTTTCCACATATAGAATCTCGGAATGGAGCATTGTCACTGGTTTCCGGTCACTTGTGAATGTTATGCTGGAGGGAGGCTCTTTCAGGTGCTCGCGCAGAAAATTGGTCAGAAGATAGTCTCCACAGCTGAATGCAAACATCAGAATGATAAGAAAGACTGGATTTATAAGCAGCCTGGGGATATAGTCCGTCTGCCCGGGGCCGTAATAATAGAAGTCGATGTCGTGTCTGATACTGAGAAGTATGGCGTGTCCGGCAAACATTAGCAGAAAGCCAATGACAATGACTGTGAGCGATAGAAGAATCAGGCCGCTTGTCTTCTGCCTGAGGGGCTGTTTCAGAATTGCGGGTAGCTCAAACTTGATGATAATTCCACCGGGAAGAAGCAGTGTGCCCAGCATCAGTGACTCAGGAAAGGTGTATGAGAGACTATGCAGCATGGTGGCTGTCATCAGCACCACGAGCATCCAATAGGCATACATTACAGTTCTTTTTCTCATATCGCTGCGAAGATAATCATTATTTCTTACTATAATCCCCTCAATTCGTTGTTGAAACCCCTCAGAAAGGGTTTTGAATCCGTATTAAGGGGTTTTAGATTTGGTACAGAAGCCAAATAACCGTAATCTTGCAGCGGTAAAGCCGATGAAAGGTCCGGAACTTCCAAGGCTTCCACATTAGTTTAACCTTAATGATTTATGTTATGAATGGATTGTTTCAATTGTATGTAGAGGGTAGTGCAGGGTATATGACTCTTGTGACCCTGGCTCTTGTAGGAGTCCTCATTGCCGCCTGGAAGGCACCAAACTGGGTGCGGGAAATCGGGATAATCGGCCTGGTGTTAGGTTCCCTTGCTTTTCTGCTTGGCCATAGCCAGGCATGCAAGGCAATTCTACTGAATGGTGGTATCAGTCCGACTGTGTACTGTGGTGGAATAAAAGTAATACTTATAGCACCTTTGTACGGGGTATTGGTTTATATAGTCTCTCTGGTAATAAGTCTGACTCAGAAGCCAAGGAAGTGATTTTTGTATAACAGATTAATAAATAACAATATGTGGAAAGAATTCTTGACTGAAGGGTATAGTTACCCCCATGCTATCGGCAGCATATTTGAACCGGTAGTACTTGTATATACAATACTGTTGATTCTGCTTCTGGCAGGTCTGTTAATCGCTGCATTCAAAGCTAAGAAGTGGGTCAGACTGTTGGGGCATTCTGTACTTGCCGTTACATTGTTCGAATGTATGGAAAACATCCGTTTGGTGTGTGATGCGGCGCAATGGTTCGGCCCGGAAGATGAACAATGGGCTACTTTCCTTGCAAAAGGTTTTTATCCGGTAATCAACGTGGCAATCCTTGGACTTTTTGTCTATATGGTCTCGGTGGTTATCCGCATCGCTCTGAAACCCAGAATATAAGTGCTGGATTTGTGCAGAAGTCTGTAGAGGCATGCAAAATTAGTTGAAACTTAGTCTTGAAACAAATCAAGGGTCGCAAACGCGACCCTTGATTTGTTTGTGGAGCCGGAGGGAAGCAAGCTATCGTCGCATTCGTATAAAGTGATGAAATGAAACGGGCGAGACTATGATCGAGCATTTCAAAACAGATTCTTACAGAATCTTTGAGGCCCTGCGCAGAACTATGGGCGAAAGAATAGACCAGTCGGATTGGCTGACTCCATATTCAAAAGTGCGTGCCAGAGAGAAAGTGGATGCAATGGAATGTCATCTGGGAATATTGGACTGGTCAAAATATGAGGCCGATATGCCGGTTTCGGATGATATATGCTCGGCATTGCATGAGGTCGGTTCTAGCCATATTACCAAGATGATGAGGAACAGCGGTGAAAACCAGAATCTGGATCATATAATAGCCAACTCCTATATGATGCCTTATATCGGCACTTCTGCATACGATTCAAATTTCATGTATCTCCGTAACTGCAACGCTACATTAATCCTGCCTAGCACTTCCATACTGACAGATATGTCAACCACATTGATGACTGGTACGAACTCTTTGATGTCACTCCTGAAAATAGGTTTTATCTGTCCCCTGAGCGCAGGGTACGCCTTTGGTAAGTGGATTTTGAGTTACTATTTACGCATATATGCGAGTTTTCGGTTCAAAAAGTCAATGATCGCTTTGTACGGGAGGGTAGGTGCGCTTTCTTCCCTCTGACATTGCAAAGATATGCCTATGTATCCGGGTGGCAAAGCAAAATGCCAAAATAGTGCACTTTTTGGCTACGGGTACATAGCGCAACACA
>CALDKD010000111.1 GCA_937898885.1 uncultured Bacteroidales bacterium
TGAGCTGGAAATCATCCCAGATAGAAGGCAACACCTACACCCTCCTGGAAACCGAGAAATTACGGACGGAATCCTTGCGGTTGTGGAGGAGGAGACTCCCATTCTGCTTAGCCTCCCGGAATCACCAGAAAACAGAATATCCCTCAAGACCTGTCCTATCATACCTAATCTTATTTGGCCACAAACATAGAAAGCTCTCATAGTTTGGCCAAATAAAACAATTTAATTTAGCCAAACATAGTATTTATCACCCCCATTTGGCTATTTTAAGCTCCTGCACAGTCAGCCTACACAGAGTAGAAATGCGGTCCGAAACGTTCGAAGGCGGCACGTTCCAATGCCTCGCGGTCATCGGGATGGGCTATGCTGATAAGCAGCTTGGCACGCTCCTGCAGTGACTTTCCAGATAGGTCAACCGCGCCATACTCGCTTACCATCCAGTTGGCGTCGGGTCTTGGAGTTACTACTCCCGACCCAGGCGTGAGCATTGGCACAATCTTTGACTCGCCACGTTTGGTACGGCTGGAGAACGCCATGATGGAGCGTCCTCCGCGTGATATCTCAGTGCCCTTCACGAAATCCAGCTGACCGCCTGTTCCTGAAATTATGCGCTGCCCTACGGAATCGGCACATACCTGCCCTGTCAGGTCAATCTGGATAGCTGTATTGATGGCTATCATCTTGTCATTCTGCCCTATCACATATGGGTCATTGGTATATGATGAGTCCATCATCAGGAAATCGGGGTTATGGTCAATGAAATCGAACACACGGTATGACCCCAGCATCAGGGTAGCCACAATCTTGCCGGGGTCAGTCTTCTTCCTTGAGCCGTTCACCACCCCCATACGGTACAGGTCCACCAGGCCGTCGGAACACATCTCCGTATGGATTCCCAAGTCCTTGTGGTCCTTGAGTGAATTTACCACCGCATTCGGAATGGCTCCTATTCCTACCTGTAGGCACGAACCGTCCTCTATTATGTCGGCGCACCTTCGGCCTATCTCCTTCTCAACCGGACTTGGGAACTCCGGCTCAGGCTCAAAAAGCGGACGGTCCTCACGGACCAGATAATCAAAGCACCCCAGCGGAACACGGGCGTCACCGTAAGTGTGCGGAATATACCTGTTTATCAGTCCGATGACCACACGCGATGCCTCTATCGCGCCTATGGACCCCTCGACATCGGTCCCAAGCGAGACATATCCGTTCTCGTCAGGAAGAGAGACGCTCAGGAAACACACATCACACGGAATGTTGCCCAGCCGATACAGCAGTGGGACATCGTGCAAGTGCGTGGGAATGTAGTCGGCAACCCCCAGTCTGACAAGTTCACGAACATTGCTGCCTACGAATGTGGGCTGGTCGAACAGAATGCCATCATATTCCGGCTTGGCATACGGAACCTTACCGAACGAGACCGAATGGTGAAGATGTATGTCCTCAATGTCATTCTCAGGATCAAAGCAGCCGTCCTTTCTGTGCCGGGCACTGACGTCAGCCCTCTCACAAAGCGCATTGATGAGCGCATACGGCACCTGAGCCCCACCATTCCAGTGGATATGGTCATGAGAACGCACCACCCTTACAGCCTCCTGCGCAGTGACGCGCCTCTGAGCCTTGAAAATAACACCAGGTTTCCTGAAATCCAGAGCCATACTGCGAATATAGTGCAAACCGGGCGGATAATAAAGGGAGCAAGCTCATTTTTTATCCGCGAGATACCGCCTCAATTAAAAAAAGCAACTTTAATTTGCAAACTAAAATTTTAATTGTACATTTGCACCGTTAGTTTTATCAGACAACGGAAAGATGGAAAGAAACAAGTTGAGAATGCAGGAGCTTACCAAGGCTGAGCTGGAGATTATGCAATATGTATGGAAGCTTGACAAGGAGTTTATTGTACGCGACATTCACGATTTGATGCCAGAGCCTAAGCCGGCATACAATACCGTATCAACTATGGTGCGTATTCTTGACACCAAGGGTTTCCTGACGCACAAGTCTTACGGACACACCAACGTCTATTCGGCCGCTGTAGGCAAGGATGAATATGCCGGAAGTTTCCTGCAGGGTGTTTTGAACTCATTCTTTGAAGGATCTGTGAGCCGTCTTGTCAGTTTCTTCTCACAAAACAAGAACATCTCGGTAAAGGAAGCCGATGAGATTCTGCGTATTCTTGACAAAAAACAATAATTGAGCTATGGCATACTTATTCTATTCAATTGCAGTGATTGTGTGCAGCGGTTTGTTCCTGTTGCTGTATAAACTTCTCATATCGCGCAAGGCGGGCTACACATTCTGCCGCAGGTACTTGATAGTGACAATGCTTCTGGCCATAGTCATTCCATCGATGAATGTCCCACTCTACCACAAAGCGGTCAGGGCAGAGCAGCCCACCCCTACTACGGTTACAGCCGCAAACGCCAGGGAAGCAGCTCCAGAGGCCGCGAACAAGACAGTCCCTGAGAATATGGCAATGGCATCGGAGCCGCAGAAAGCTGAGGAAAACGCAGCAGTACCGGTAGCGACAACTGTGGCTGCCGCAAACAAGGAAGTTACCTATGAGGCAGGCTTTGACAAGTGGAACATTGCTATCATATCCTTATATCTAATAGGTGTAGCTCTCTGCCTTGCAATGATTGCAAGAAGCATTCTGTTCATCCTGAGGCTGAGGTCAAAGTCTGAGCTGTCCTACAGGAAAGGGTACGGGCTTGCTCAGAGCAAAGACGTAGATTCGCCGTTCACATTCCTCGGAACCATATATATAGGCAGCGACTACAACGCAGGTGAGCTCTCGCAGGTTCTGAGCCACGAGGCAAGTCACGTGCGCCATCACCACTCGCTTGAAAAGCTGGCAATGTCAGTACTACGCTCACTGTTCTGGTTCAATCCATTCCTGTGGATGGCTGAGAAACGTCTTGAGGAGGTGCAGGAATGGCAGGCCGACAACGATGCCCTTTCCGACGGATACACCATTGATGAGTATCGCAACACCATAGTGCGGCTGCTGTTCGGTATCAATCCGCTGGCCACCCCCGGCCTGAAAAGCTCTTTCACAAAAAAACGTCTGCTCAAGATGAGAGAGAAAGAGTCAACCGGCCATTCTTTGGAGGCATTGCTTATGTCTGTGTCCTTGGCGCTGGTAATATTCCTGAGTTTCGGCTGCACAGCTGTTGAGGAGAGACTTGCCAACGACGATGACAGAGAGATGATTGAGGCCGGCAGGAATAGCTGGTGTAAGACAGAGGGAGATTACCGGAATTACATAAAAAAAGATGACAGGATATTCATCCGTATTGATGATTGGTTACAGGTAGATGGCGAACTTTCAAATACGGAATGGAGCTTCTGTGATGAGGGGCGCGACGGTTTCGGCGATATTAAAAAAGGTATCGAGATAGCTCGATACGCCAATATGGAATCATTCCCTACAATGATTGCGATTAACGGGTACGGTTATGCCGAGTTCCCCACATCGAAAGAATTGAAATGGATAAACGACAAGACAATTGTCATTATCGGCACAAAGCTCGCCACACTGGACGAGTTCCTGAGACTGAAGCCCGAGGATTATCTGGCAATAGTCTATTACAAGCCAAAGCGAAGAGATAAAGCGGTTTACTCGCTTGTTTGCGCCATTACCGGAGAAAGCTTTGAATACACCGCCAACTATAACTATCAGGCAATAATTGACAGACCTGAGGCTGATTTACCGGAGGTTAAATCAAGTCCCGGCGCTTATGGCGTACACGGTAACTACTTCATATACCAGACCGACTATTCCATTGCCACACCAGATGCGCACTATGCCATTGACGGCAGGCTGGTAAGTATTGAGGAGTTCAAGGACGTCTTTCATAACGGCAGGCACCCAGTTGAGGGTGCGGAATACTTCATTACTGATTATAATGCTTGCATATTCAGAAATTCCCAGGCAAAGAGAAGGTTTGGAGATGATGTCTGGGAGGTTGTAGAGCTCAGGAGCAGACCTTCCGCCCACATTCATTTCTCGAACGTCAACGGTATGATTGTACCTGTAATAAACGGCACTGAATCAAAGTGGGAAGACCTGGAGAATCTGGCCGACGTGCTTGGAATACCAACAGAGATACCGGAGAATGACCCGCTTACAATCGTTGAGATATTCTTTGACCAGACTTTTCACTGGATGACAGATGAGCTTATCGATATGGCAAGGCAACACATTCCCTGGGACGACCCAAGACTGATAATAGACGCAAGCCGGAAGGTTGAAGAAAAAGGTAAATACCACGCCCAAAACGCCACCAGAAACAGAATAATTCCTGTAACGCAGTAACTTAGGGTCAGAGGGACAGGGACAGGGTCAGGGGGACAGGTCCCCTGACCCGGCAAATGCTACAGACAGAACTCAGCCTTCCTGTCATACCACTCGTGCACAGTCACCCAGATTTTTTTATTACGGATGTCGTATATCGAGTTGTGAACGGTGACCCACCATTCTGACTCCTCGCGCAATCCGTGTTCCTTTACATATTCCAGTTCTTCCGGCCAATCTCCGGCATCACTCTCAAGTATGGCGTTCAGCTTATTGATGACCGCCTCGTCACTCATCAGGGAATATGGAATATAGGATGTATATTCCGAGTACCATTTATTATTCGGGTAATCATACAAATTGGAGTAACGCACCATTTTCATCAGTTCCCACATATCCTGCATGCTCTCTCCACCTTTTTCGTAGTTCGCGGCCAGTATATTGTACCGTTCCACGCCCATTGCACAGTCCGTGATGGAATCGAGGCACAGATAATAATTGGTCATGATGTTAAAAGGCTTTGCCACTATCCTATTGTTTATAAACTCCACGACATAAGTCTCCTTTGGATCTGATATCATTAGATGAAGGTTCATTCCCTGTGACGCTAACGGAGTTATATTATGTTTGTTGAGATAGTCCAGGGCTTCCTTTACAGTGGCACAGTAATCAAGCAGGGGGCGAATGGCAACGAGAACATTCAGTTCGGGAGCGTCTTTCCTGGTGCCTGTATGAGGTGTGTCACCCCAATCACTTTTCGACAAGACATTGGAATTTACACAAAGCCCCTTTTCATTCATTCCATCCATTAATGCCCAGGGAAGCAGTTCCGCCTTGTCCTGAGGAAGACCGGCCTCAACCATTGCCGCATTGATTCCCGCAAGGCGCCCCACTCCTATTGTGGCATATCGTCCTTCCTTTCCGGTAGTGCGGATTACGAATGTAGGGCATTGATTCATAAAAAAATCAAAGTTTCTTCCAACGAAATCACCATTCCTCACACTGGAGCATGCCATATCGCCGGTTATGGCATCGAAGCTGTCATTTGGAGCCTCACTGCTATAGTCAGACCACGTCACTTCATATAGCAATTCCGAAACCTTCCTGATCTCGGAGTGTCCATCCGGAAAATCGTTGTTTTCCAACTTATTGCAGGAGGAGAAAGGCATCAAGGCACCGAGTAACATTGCCACTATTAATAAAGTATCCGATGAGCGTTTAATAATGTTCATATCCTATTTATTATTATCTTTATGTGTAAAAAAAGCCGCCATAATTACTTCTGCTGGCAAATATAGGAAAACAATCAATAGATGCATCCTCTTTCAGCAATATCAAATTCACCAAACAGCTTGCCTTTTCAGACATTAACCGCAATATCCGGCGAGGTTGGCGACCTTATGGTCACGGATGTTAGTGGCAGCCGTTGTCAGAATAGTTCGCGCATATGGGTGATACAACGTATACTTTTGATGTCAAAACAAGAAAAATGAATAACTTTACATCCGATAGAGTTGTTCACTGTTAAATCCGACAATAATGAGAATCAGGTTTTTTAATCCATTTGTATGTATCACAGGTATGATTGCGTTGCTCCTTCTGCAAGGGTGTGAGAAGGAAATAGAACAAGAGATTGGCTTTGGAGCTGTCGAGAACAGTGCGACAGTGAAGCAAATTGACATGACAGTGGTTGTTCCCATACATCCTTCATCATTGGAGTTTTTCGATTATAGCATATGCTATACAGATAATACAGGAGAAGAATATTGTGAAACGGTCAAGGACAGCTTACCTAATAGTGAAATCTATTGGGTAAAGAATTTTGCTTATAAGTCACTGCCTGTTGTGTGCAGATGTGAGATTACACTTATCCCGAAGGTCCCAAGGGATTCCGTAGTGTCATTCTCCTATATCACCCCTAAGCCATACATTTTCTCTCACGTAATTTATAATTCCCACTCATATAGCCCGACGCAAGGGTCTGACACTGATGAATTTAATGTTCTAAGACTTGATGACATAAGAATAGATTCATTTTTATCTGCTTATGGATCTTGGTTCTGTTCTACCTGCAGAGTTAAGGCAGGTTATGATGGTATCAGCTGTTCATTTTACTAAAACGCCATACAACAACAGTTTGCATAAATTCAGCCTGTCTTACAAAGATTTTTCAAGACATCTCTAAATATCTTGTCTGGCTCATCCGCGCACACGGATGCACTGACCATAGCCAAGCGCGATGCACAGCTATACTCATTCAACAAGGAAAAATACGAGCTCTTCAAGAAAAAGGGCTTCCAACTTGAGTCTTAGAACCTGTTTTGAAATTCAGGTAATTACTTGGCGAACTTTGACATATCGAAAATCAGGCCCTCACCACCTTGTACGGTTGGCAGCACGCCATTCCACTTCTCTATGAAATCCTCACGGACAATCATCTCGCTGAGTGATGCGGATATTGTACGGTTGTAGTATGCCTCGGCATCGGCCTTGATTTTCATTGCCTCAGCCTCACCCTTCGCCTTGGCTATGGCTATCTGAGCGTTGGCCTCGGCCTCGGCTACCTGATTGCTGGCCTTCAAGGCGTTCTGAATGGCCTGGTTCTTTGCCTCGATGGCGGCAGACAGTGATGCCGGCGGTGTGATCTGTGATGTGAACTCAGACACGATGAAGCCCTCCTCGCCCAACGATTTATCGAGCATTGACCTTACCTCAGACTCGAACTTGCCGCGGTTGGCCATAAGCTCATCAGAGGAATATGTGTTGGCGGTGATTCTGTATGCGTCATAGATGCAGGTACGCATATAGCCCTGCTGTATGTCCTTCAGAGGCTTGCGGTACTTGCTGAACACGTATGTGGCACGGTCGCGGTTAAGCTGATATGCCAGAACAGGATCCATAGTGAACACGGCGGCATCCTTGGTAGTAACCGTAAAAGGCTCGTAGTCAACTCTCTGAATAAAGACCGGATAAGTGAACACTTTTGTGGTGATTGGATTGTAGAATGTGATACCAGTCACGGGGGTAGCTACTACCTCACCCTGCTCTGTCACCGAGAACTTCTTGAACTTGATACCTACCTCTGAGTTGTCAACCATAGTGCAGCGCACCAGAAACAGGCATGCGAATACTATAACCGATGCAATTACTATCAATGTCTTTTTCATAACCTTTATTATATTACTATAATTGCGAGACCATTCTCCCTGCAAACTTACATAAAATCCGCAGGATACCAAACACAAGATGCGGATTCTACTGATACCTCTTCATTTCCGAGCCTTCAACTCCGGCATAGAGCTCAACGAAATCACGGGCCGGACTGGAGACTATCTTCTGCAGAAGGACTTCCTCAACCTGAAAGAATCCCACCTCTGAAGACATATTTACCTCTATCTTTACAGGACGCTCCTCACCCTTGGTGATATGCACCCTCTCAATAGCATTGGCTGAATACTTGTGAATGTCACCGACCATCGGTTTGGTGTTGATTTCCAATGGAATCCTGGCGCGCCCCTTTGTCATGTCACATCCGTCGGCAATAAGAATAAGGCCTGCCTCCAAAGAGTGAATCCTATGGGTGCCCATATGCCCGATAATCCCTTCCAGCGCCATAGACCGTATAATCACGCGACGACGGATGTCGTCGGGCTTAGGAAGGATTTCCTTCAAAATGCGGTCAACGACGGAGAAAGCGATGATTCCGGAATACAGCTCGTGGTCCTGACGGCTCACAGTCATACCGATGTCGTGGAGGAACGATGCAGTCATAACTGCCAGGATGCTGTCCTCGTAGCAACCTGGCCCCTCTTTCTCAAGATTTGTCCTCACACCGGCAGTATGAAGAATGCTCATCATCTTCAGCGCGTTGTAGCATACAGTACGCATATGCACAGGCCCGTGGTCATTAAAACCCAGACGGGTTATCGCTACATTGTTGGCGAAATCCTGCATTTCCTGGATTTCCTCGTCCTTAATCAATAACTCCAGAAGAGTAAGGGGCAATCGTGTAACCCCATTGTCTTCCTCTGAGAATCTCATCAGAAGCGTACCCAGCTTCTGGTCAAGCATCAGCTCTTTTGGTGAATGATTGTTCTGCATAATCTATATTCTATGAAACTCCATATCGAAACGCAATCCTCCCTCCTTCGGAATGGATGCGGATATGGTACCTTTGTGGAATGCCACAGCATTCTTGACTATGGAGAGTCCAAGGCCGGAACCCTCTGTGCTTCCAGGCTTTCCGGGTATGCTGTAGAATCGCTCGAATATATGGCTCAACTGAGACTCACTGACACCAAGGCCGTTGTCCTGGTACGACAATTCGATGTGGTCCACGAAACGTCTTGTATCTATGTGAATCTCTGTTCCTTTTCCAGCATACTTGACCGAGTTCTCCATCAGATTCCGTATTATGGAATACATCAGACTTCGATTTCCGTTAATCATAGTCTGATCCGGAACATTGGCGTAAATCCTCATATTCTCTTTCTGCAGGACCGTCTCGAACTCATCACTGACCTCTGTAACGATATTGCAGAGATCTATAGGCTCTATGCGGAACTGTTCCGGCGACTCCTCCAGTTTAGTGATGATAGCCACATCACGAATGAGTTCCGAGAGACGTATGGACTGCGCATATGAACGGTCAATAAAGAGATTCCTCTTGTCTTCCGATATGTCGGGATTCTCAATGAGTGTCTCCAGATAACCACGGATGCTGCTTACGGGGGTCTTCAACTCGTGTGCTATGTTGCTTGTCAAAGAATGCTTCAGCTCCTTTGCGGCATTCTCTGAGGCTTTCTTGAGCCGATTCTCGTAATTGCGGGAAAACAGCCTTGCCAACAGCATAAGCACCGCGAAAAGCAGCACAATACCCACAAGAAGCACCCAGTCTGGCCGAAAGTACTTCTCCATATTGACCTCAAACGGAAGTGCCGCCCGTATAATGCAGCTGTCATACAATTTTGCAAAGTAAAGGTATTTTCTGTTGGCCGTCTCCGACTGCCGGATAGCATAACCGTCGCCAGATGTCAGGGCATCGTGTATCTCCGGCCTTGCCAGATGGTTGTCAAGTGCAGTAAGCGGCTCGTAGGAGTCATATGTGACTATACCATCGGATGTGAGAATGGTGATACGGACATCATCGGGAAAAAGTTGCTCCACATTCACCGCGGAATCGCCTGCGGCATTGACAATATCAGTATATGACTCCAGACGCGACTGAAGCACAGAGCGTTTCCAGTTGCGCTCGCTGTCTATCTCTACCGCGACAAGCACCGATGCTCCTATGCAGAATACCACTGCAAGGCTACATAAAAGCTTCAACTTGTAACTCATACGTAATAACCGAATCCGGATTTGTTTCTGATAATATTCCTTTCATCACCCAACTTTGAGCGAAGTCTTGCAATATGCACATCCACCGTTCTCTCAAGTACGCAGGGAGCCTCCTGCCAAAGACGGGCGATGATGTCCGAGCGGGAGAAACACTGTCCTCTGTTCGATACAAGCAGTTCCAGAATCTCATATTCCTTGTGTGAGAGCGCAAGCGGCCTTCCGTCAATCGCAGCTGTCTTGACAAGGCGATTGACACTCAGGCGACCTATTGTAACGGTATCTGTCCTGCCCGCACGTCCGAGCACAGCCTTGATGCGCGCCAGCACCTCGTTAATGGAAAACGGCTTTGAGATGTAATCGTCACCGCCAGCGCTGAAGCCCGTAAGAAGATCGTTCTCGGCAGTCCGTGCCGTAAGAAAGATAATCGGCAGCTCATTGCCGGCGGAGCGAAGCCGCTTTGCGAACTGATACCCGGAGATTCCGGGGAGCATCACATCAAGAAGAATCAGTGAGGCACCATCAACCAGTCCTTCGGACGCCTCTGCCGAAGCGACGCCTTGAACGGCATATCCGGCATTCTCTATGTTGAATGACAGTATCTCGCGAATATCCGGATCATCTTCAATAATAAGGATGTTTTCCATAATATTGCAAAGATATTATCAAATTGTTAAGATTCGGTTACATTGTTGTGTGAAAGCAAGGCATTTGCTTGAATTAAGGAATAATTGTCCCATTTTTGCATCAGTTAAACAAGAGGCAATGACTACAGGCGTTATAATCTCAGCTATACTTACGCTATTGGCAGGCATCGGCATTTTCCTTATAGCCTGTCAGATGATGAGTTCCAATCTTGAATCGGCAAGCTCCACAAAACTCAAGTTGCTATTCTCAAAGGCTTCGCGCAGCCGTATGCTCGGAGTGTGCATAGGCACTGTAGGCACTGCGGCCATCCAGAGCTCAGGAGCCACCACTGTGATGGTCATAGGTTTCGTCAATGCCGGAATTATGTCGCTCACCCAGGCTGCCACTATTATATATGGCGCCAATATCGGTACTACGGTAACGGCACAGATTGTAGCCCTTGGTATGTTCGGCGGAGCCAGTGCCATATCTACTACAATCATATTCTCCGCGTTCGCAGGAATAGGAGCTTTTCTGGCGCTGTTCTCAAAAAGAGATTTCAGCAAGAGAATCGGCGGAACGCTGGCAGGTTTCGGAATGTTGTTCGTAGGACTCAGTATGATGAGCGGCTCAATGAGTGATTTCGCAAAGCTTGATAGCGTGAAGGTATTTCTGGCCGGAATAGAGAATCCATTCTTGTTAGTCATCATCGGCGCTGTGCTCACGGCTATTATACAGAGCTCATCAGTGATGACATCCGTGGCGATAGCGATGCTCTGTGCGGGACTCATATCGTTGGACCAGGGAATATTCATCACAATGGGCTCAAACATCGGCTCCTGTATCGTAGCCATTATCGCCGGTATGACATCAGGCATTAACGCCAAACGCACTTCACTTATTCACCTGTTCTTCAACGTCAGTGGAGTGCTGATGTTCTTGCTGGCAGGATTTCTTATAAAAGCCATATCCGGGGGAGTGACATTTGGATCCATCTTCCAGTCGATGTTCGCAGACGCCCCTCAGGAACAATTGGCAATGTTCCACACCATCTTCAATGTCATTACGGTAATACTTATTCTACCGCTCACCGATGCTCTTGTGA
This sequence comes from uncultured Bacteroidales bacterium, assembly GCA_937898885.1. Lineage (GTDB taxonomy): Bacteria > Bacteroidota > Bacteroidia > Bacteroidales > Bacteroidaceae > Colenecus. The sequence continues at coordinate 11,370 of CALDKD010000111.1, forward strand.
GACTGGTATGCAGAATCATTCCCGACAACGCGCCGCTGGAGGAGAACAAGTCAAGGTTCTATTTCATAGACAGGAATATGCTTAAGACTCCTCCGATTGCCGTACTGCAGACCAAGAACGAGATAGTCAATATGGCGGCACTGGCCATGCGTAACTTCAATCTGTCGCTTGATATGGTGTCAAGCCTTGACCTGGGACGGCTGAATGAGTTCAAGCGAACCGAGGAAGAGCTGAACTGGCTGAACAATGAGATAGTCGCTTACGTTGTAAATCTCTCCGGCAGACGCGGACTTGGCGAGAAGGACCATATATATCTGTCCGGAACATACCGGACTGTCAGAGACATAGAGCGAATTGGCGATTATGCGGAAAACATTACCGAGTATGCCCAATACTTAAAAGAGACAAATTCCTCTTTCACGGAAAAGGCCATCAGCGAGATACGCGAGCTTCGCACCCTGCTGGGAGAGCTCTATGAATATGCGCTCAAGGCATACAACGATGAGGACTTCAATGCTTTGGGCAAAGCCAACATAGTGGAGGAAGAGATTGACGACTTTACTAAGAAAATGGAGGACAACCACATAGAAAGGCTGTCGGAAGGAGTATGCTCACCTGCTGTCGGAGCACAGTACCTGTCTCTCAGCTCAAATGCAGAGCGTGTCGGCGACCACCTTATCAATGTTGCGAAAGTGATACGCGCGTTGAGGTAGAATTGAGATGGGTCAAGGTACCTGTCCCTCTGACCCAGTCCCTCTGACCCACCTTGACCCTATTACTAATAATGAACGTTAAATATGCACGTTTTTCAGAAAATTCCCAATCACGTCCGCAGAATTTCTAAAAGTTTAGTTTTCCTTTGCCAGTGTTATGGAAAAGGAGAAGCATTACACACTTACAAAGTCTGAGATGGCGGTAATGAATATCGTCTGGAGCCTTGGGCGCGCCTGCGACATTCACCAGATAATTGAGAGATATCCCGAGCCGAAGCCGGCATACACGACAGTGGCCACATTCCTCAAGATACTAACCACCAAGAAGTTTGTAGATTTCAAGAAAGGCGATGGCAAGACTCACCTGTACTATCCTCTCATATCCAAGGCGCAATACACACGTCAGACAATGGAGGAGATGAGGGACAACCTTTTTGACGGCAGCGCGTCGTCGCTTGTAAAGTTCTTTGTGAGTCAGGATATTCTCTCCGACGATGAGATTCAGGATATATTGTCAATGATTTCAAAATAATAAGCTATGGGTACATTTGTGGCATACATCATCAGAGCGGCTATCTGTCTGGCACTACTCTATCTGCCTTACGCTCTTCTTATGCGCAAGGAGACATACTTCCGTCTGAACAGGGCCGTGCTGCTCGCAATGACGGTATTGTCGTTCCTGCTTCCGCTATGTCCTGCATCCTGCACCAGTCAGCCCCTGACAGAGATTGCCGGAGACGCGGACGACGAGCCAGACATTGAGATTGGAATACCACAGATGCTGAACGCCGTACTCGCTGCCGAAAGCGATGAGGCAAGCCGCCACACCTGGCCTCTGGTCCTGATCTGCATCTATTTTACAGGAGCCGCGGTCTGTCTGGCGCACAAGACAGTGGAATACGTAAGAATGAGACGTTTCATACGCAAGGGCAACCTATGGACAGAGAGCAGCTATGCCGACGGCATCACAATACACTGCAAGCCAGAGCAGGTCAGTCCCTTCTGTTGGATGCGGGACATTGTAATCTCGGAGCAGGATGCGGACAACAGCGAGATTCTGCTGCACGAGATAGCCCACATTCAGCTCGGGCACTCCTGGGACACCTTATTTATATTACTGGTAGAGGTGCTGCAGTGGTTCAACCCATGCATCTGGCTTCTGGACAAGGCTCTGTGCGAGGTGCACGAGTTCGAGGCCGACAGCACTGTACTCAAGAACGGAATAGAGAAAAAAGAATATCAGCTGTTATTATTAAACCGGACCGTAGGCTCGGGAACGTACGCCCTTGCCAATGGTCTCAATCACAGTTTACTTAAAAAAAGAATCACTATGATGAGTAAGGAACAGTCAAACAGATGGAGCCGTCTGAGGATACTCTACGTGCTCCCCGTATCATTAATCGCAGTAGCGGCACTGGCAACACCGGGGAGCCCGGAAAAGGAGCTCAGGGAATACAGTAAGAGTTATGAGCAGCAGTTGCCGGATAGCGTCGTTAACGAGGTATTTGAGGTTGTGGAGCAGTTGCCGGAGTTCCCTGGAGGAATGGTAGGACTTATGGAGTATCTTAGAAGAAACATCAAATATCCCGCATCAGCAAAGGAAAATAACATACAGGGCAGGACACTCATCCAATTCATTGTAAGCGAGGACGGCTCAATAACAGATCCAGAGGTCATAAAGTCTCTTGAGCCTGAATGCGACAAGGAGGCCCTTAGAGTAATCAGCGATATGCCCAGATGGACACCAGGTATGCAACGCGGTGAGGCGGTAAGTGTGAGATATACCGTTCCGGTCATGTTCAGACTGCGGGACGATGACGTGCAGCAGGCTCAGGAAGAGATAATAATAACAGTTCAGGCTCTGCCCGCTGAAGTACGGAGCGAGATTAGAAAGGAGGTACAGGAGTGTCTGGAGTCTATGCAGAAGGAACTGCGTGCGAGACTTGGTGACCAGAGGTACATCGCCGATTTTGAAGACAAGGTAATAGTGGAGTTAGGCACATTAATGGAAAGGCTCACCGGACAATACTCACAGTATGAGAAGAGTGCGGTACAGGGGCGTATCGCCCTTACCGCCGGAGAGGTCATAAGAGAGCTTGGGATGTCTCCTGAGTTGTTGCATTTCGGCGATCTGCCCCCAACCCGTGAGGATGCTATAAATTACGTCACGAGCAAAAGCCAGGAAAAGTAAAAAGATGATTTTTAGGCCGGAATGTTTGCTTGTAACATAAATATGATGTAATTTTGCACCCGATTTATTCCGATGAGGTAGGAAAAGAGCGGTCCACGAAGGTCCGACACCTCACGGAGCAACGAATAAAAGCAAGATAAAATGTACGTTATTGCTGAAATTCAGGGACAGCAGTTCAAGATTGAACAGGGTAAGAGGCTGTTCGTGCACCACATCCAGGGTATCGAGGCTGGTGCAACCGTAGAGTTTGACAAGATTCTGCTCGCCGACAAGGAGGGTCAGATTACAGTGGGCACACCGGTTATCGACGGCGCCAAGGTTGTATGCGAGGTTAAGACCGCATTGGTTAAGGGCGAGAAGGTTCTCGTTTTCCACAAGAGACGCAGAAAAGGCTATCGCAAGCTGAATGGTCATCGCCAGCAGTTCACCGAGCTCACAATTAAAGAAGTTATTGCATAACCCTTAAAAATCAGAAGATATGGCACATAAGAAAGGTGTTGGTAGTTCTAAGAACGGCCGTGAGTCCGCTAGCCAGCGTTTAGGTGTTAAGATTTGGGGTGGCCAGGTATGCAAGGCCGGTAATGTTCTGGTTCGTCAGCGTGGCACAGTCCACAATCCAGGCGAGAATGTAGGCATTGGCAAGGATGATACTCTTTATGCACTCGCAGACGGTATCGTTCAGTTCAAGAGAGGCCGCAAGGACAGAAGTTACGTCTCAGTCATTCCTCAGAAAGCTGAGGCCTGATGATGACAGAATAAGCAAAAGGGCTCACAGAACAGTGGGCCTTTTTTATTGACAACAACTCATAAAAAGATATTTCAATGCTCACATTAAAGCAGGTAACAGAGCAGACCGATTTAGTTCTGGCAGGTCTGGCCAAGAAACATTTCGCTGCGGCGAACGAGGCTATCAGCAAAGTTATCGAACTCAACGATGTACGCAAGAAGTCACAGGCACAGCTTGACAAGAATCTTGCCGAGAGCAAGAAGATGGCAGCCAGCATAGGCCAGCTGATGAAGGCAGGCGACAAGGAGGGTGCTGAGAAGGTCAAGGCTCAGGTAGCCGGACTCAAGGAGTCAAGCAAGGAGCTTGAGGCCGCTATGACCAATGCCGAGGCAGAGATCAAGAGTATTCTCTATACTATCCCGAACATTCCTTACGAGGATGTACCGGAGGGATTCGGTGCCGACGACAACGTTGTGGTGAAGATTGTAGATAACATCCCCACTCTGCCGGCCGATGCCGTGCCTCACTGGGATCTTGCCAGGAAATACAATCTGATTGACTGGGAGCTTGGCGTAAAGATTACAGGCGCGGGATTCCCCGTCTATATAGGCAAGGGCGCAAGACTTCAGCGCGCGCTCATCGACTTCTTCCTGGACGAGGCAATGAAGTCAGGCTACACAGAGATTATGCCGCCTACAGTTGTAAACCAGGATTCCGGCTACGGTACAGGACAGCTGCCCGACAAGGAGGGTCAGATGTATCATTGCGAGGTTGATGACCTCTACCTGATTCCTACGGCCGAGGTTCCTGTAACCAACATCTATCGCGATGTCATTCTGGACGAGCAGCAGCTTCCTATAAAGAATTGCGCATATACACAGTGCTTCCGTCGTGAGGCAGGCTCATACGGCAAGGACGTACGCGGACTGAACCGTCTGCACGAGTTCTCAAAGGTAGAGTTGGTTCGCATAGACACTCCGGAGCACAGCAAGGAGAGCCACAAGGAGATGCTGGCCCACGTTGAGGGTCTGCTTCAGAAGCTTGAGCTTCCTTACCGCATCCTGCATCTTTGCGGAGGCGATATGAGCTTCACCGCAGCCACCTGCTATGACTTCGAGGTCTATTCCGAGGCACAGAAGCGTTGGCTTGAGGTCTCATCAGTATCAAACTTCGACACATATCAGGCAAACCGTCTGAAATGTCGCTACCGTCACGCTGATGACAAGAAGATTGAGCTTTGCCACACTCTGAACGGCTCTGCCCTGGCACTTCCGCGCATTGTGGCCGCTCTGCTAGAGAACAATCAGACACCCGAGGGCATTCGCATTCCAAAGGCTCTGGTTCCATATTGCGGCTTCGACATCATTGACTGACAACACGGCAGTTACAATAACAGCAAGAGGCTGGCCTGATTACAGACCAGCCTCTTGCCGTATATAAGCCAAATCAATTCGGTATTACGAAATTCAGCACCCCGGGCTCCAGCGATATAGTCATAGGATATGTGGGAGAGATTGCCTTTCCGTCAAGGCAGGCTTGCGCTCCCCCAGCCTCTTGCACTGTAACAGTCTTTGTGCGATACGGGCGCACCTGCTCGTGATTCAGGATCTGGCCGTGCAGCAGCATATAGAGCCCCTTCATCATCTGTACGAACTTCGGACGGCTTATTATTGAAAGGTCAATCCAGCCATTGTATGGTACAGCGCTTGGGGTAAGTCCGTATCCACGGGAGTTTCCCACACACAGAGTCATTATCTTGTCGTTGATGTCCTCGCTGTTTACCTTGATGCGCATCTTGTAGAGTTTACGCTCCTTGAACAGGCTTATCAGAGCAAGCAGGTAAGACGGATTTTTCTTGCCGAATCTCTTACAGATATCCGACAGGCGGATAGCCTGTGCGGACAGACCTATATTCACCGACATCAGAAAGTAGCGCACGCGCTCGGCCTCGGCCTCGTGGTACGAGCAGTAGCCCACATCAATTTTCTTGGTGCGGCCCTCGATAATCCAGTGAATGGCCTGCTTGTAGTTGTCAACGCTCAGGCCCCAGAACTTGGCGAAGTCGTTGCCGATGCCATTCGGAACAATACCCATCACAATCTCGTTGCGAATCTCGCGCGGGGTGAACATTATGCCGTTTATGGCGCCATTGAGAGCCTCGTCACCGCCAACCACGACAATTGTACGGTATCCATTCTCAATCAGCATACCGGTGATGCGCTCAACAGAGTCTGTATCCTCAGACTGCACGCAGTCATACTTGACATTGCGCAACTCCAGATACTCGCGTATCTTGCGCCAGCGTTTCTGAGCGTTGCTCACTCCTGCCTTCGGGACATAGATTATGCCCCATCTGTCTTTCTCTACTTTCATAGATCACTTATTTTGCAACAGTCTGACCACCTCATCGACCTTCTCCTGTACCGGCATCTCATACGGAAGCCAGTGGATATCGGTACCACGACGTTCCATTCCACGGAACCAGGTCATCTGCCTCTTGGCGAACTGATGGATAGCAACCTCAAGCTCGCTTACCAGATGACGGTAGTCAAGAGCACCTGTAAGATATAGTGTGACATATTTATACTCAAGGCCATAATAGATAAGGTCCCCGGGGGCGATGCCCTCGGCCAGCAGGCTCCTCACCTCGTCTATCATACCCTCGTCCAGACGACGGACAAGCCTCTCCGTGATATTTTTACGACGAACCTCCCTGTCAACCTCAACACCGATGTTCAGGCTGCCTATGGCGGGAAACTCCTTCTCGCTGACAGGTGTCTGACGATAGCACTCCTCTATCTCAATAGCACGGATGGCACGCTTGGTGGTATCGACATCGGTTGTATTGTGAAGCTGCTTGTATCCTTTCAGAATCTCTGTCAGCTCTGACAGGCTCTTGCCCTCAAGCGAGCGTCTCAGCTCCGGATTCTCGGGCACGGGTATCAGACGGTACCCCTTGAGTACAGACTCCAGATAGAGTCCCGTTCCTCCGCAAAGCACAGGCATACGGTCACGGCCGCATATATCACGATATGCCTCCAGGAAATCAGCCTGATACTGAAACAGATTGTACTTGGTGCCAGGTTCGGCTATGTCTATCAGATGATACGGAATCCGGCGTCCGTCAATCGTGTAGTCTGAGAGGTCCTTACCGGTTCCGATATCCATCCGGCGATACACCTGACGGCTGTCGGCGCTGATTATCTCGCCGTTCAGACGGTCAGCTATCGCAACAGCCAGAGACGTCTTGCCTGATGCGGTAGGACCGAGTACCGTTACCATATCGAACTTATCCATTTTGAATACTTATGCCGATAGTCCGGTAAAGTTAGTCATTTTTATAATAAGCCCATCCTGACAAGCCACAAAAAAGGTGGCCGGAACTCCAGCCACCCTTTCAGATATAATCAGCAATATGATTACTTCATGATTACGCGGGCCATCTCGCAAACCTTGTTGCTGTATCCCCACTCATTGTCATACCATGCGCAAACCTTAACGAAGGTCTTGTCAAGCTGGATACCAGCCTTAACATCGAAGATAGATGTGCGTGAGTCGTTGCGGAAGTCAGTTGATACGACAGCCTCGTCGGTGTAGCCAAGGATACCCTTGAGCTCGCCCTCTGAAGCCTCCTTCATAGCAGCGCAAATCTCATCGTATGTGCACTCCTTGCTCAGCTCAGCGGTCAGGTCAACGAAGCTTACGTCAGAGGTCGGAACGCGAAGTGACATACCGGTCAGCTTACCGTTCAGCTCAGGAAGAACCTTGCCTACAGCCTTGGCAGCACCAGTTGATGACGGGATGATGTTCTCCAGGATACCACGGCCACCGCGCCAATCCTTCTTTGAAGGACCGTCAACGGTCTTCTGGGTAGCTGTCGCAGCGTGAACTGTAGTCATAAGACCACGAACAATACCGAACTTGTCGTTCAGAACCTTGCTGATAGGAGCAAGACAGTTGGTTGTACAAGAAGCGTTGGAGATAATGGTCTGGCCAGCGTATGTCTTGTCATTTACACCGTAAACGAACATTGGAGTAGCGTCCTTTGAAGGAGCTGACATGATGACCTTCTTGGCACCAGCCTTGATGTGAGCCTCTGCAAGCTCAGCAGTCAGGAAGAAACCGGTTGACTCAACAACAACATCTACGCCGAGAGCACCCCAGGTGATGTTTGCAGGATCCTTCTCTGCGAAGACCTGAATCTTGTTGCCGTCAACGATCATATAGTTACCCTCAACCTTGATGTCGTGATTGAAGTGGCCGTGTACTGAATCATACTTCAGCATGTATGCCAGATAATCCGGATCCAGAAGGTCGTTGATACCTACTACTACGATGTCCTGATTGAAATTCTCAACTGCTGCACGGAAAACCATACGTCCGATGCGGCCAAAACCGTTAATACCCAGTTTAATCATAATACTTTGTATAAGTTAAAAGTTGTAATTAGCCATTCAATAGAGCCTTTGCTCTCGTAAAACGGTGCAAAATTAAGAAATTCTTTTTAATTTCGCGTCCAAAATAAATCAATAATAGTTAAAGTATGGGATTATTCGGAAGGAAGAAAGACAAGATAGAGAATCTCGGTGGAATGGAAGACTTCATGACTCTTATCAGAGTCTATTTTCAGGCCGAGATGGCAGGCAATATGGGCATTACCAACATCAACTACCTGCCCGACCTGGCAACATTCAAGCGCAGTCTGAAGATTCAGACACAAGGCAACAAGCTTGGTGTGGCCGAGAAGCCACGCTGCCGCAAGATGCTCAGTCAGATGTATGGCCTGAGCGACAATTTCTTCAAGGAGATTGACACATCCATCAGGAAGAACTGCCGCAACATCCAGCTGGTACAGCCCTATATGTTCCAGTTCCAGGGTTTCAGCAGCGACCTCATGATGCAGATAGGCACCATAATGAAGTGGAAGTTCCGCGTGCCGGGATTCCTGAAAAAGGCGCTTTATACACTGACAGAGGACTCAGTGCATCGCATAATGACCGACAACAAATGGAAAGACGAGTCAAGCTACAAGACAGTCTATAACATCCGTCAGTATCAGCAGCATCTGGGATTCTCCGAGCCTTGGATGACAGAATACGCATTCAATATGATAATGCTCGCCAAGAAAGAGCCGAAGACCAAGGAGAAGGTCGAGGCTGCGAAAGCAATGCTGGAAAGTAAAAAATAATTCAGAAAAACGTAGGAATAATTCTGATATTTAATTACTTTTGCGGAACTGAACGCGATTGTTCAGACAATAGGATTTCAGTAATGAATACAGGTGCGGAGACAGAGATGCTTGATGTTTTTGAGGAGAGGCTTCAGAAACTGATAGACTTGTGTGACAGGCTCAGGGCAGAGAACCGGGACCTGCGTCAGGCCGTATCGGAAGGAAAGGAACGCGAGGCCGGACTTCAGCAGAGAATTGACCAGCTCACCGCCGATTACGGAAATCTTAAGACAACGAAGGTACTCAGCGTGTCAGGCCACGACCTGGACAGCACGCGCAAGAGAGTATCCGGACTGGTGCGCGAGATAGACCATTGTATTGAGATGCTTGGAGTATGAGTGCAATGGATGAGACATTTGAGATAAAGCTGCAGGTAGGCGGAACCTACTATCCTCTGACCATACAGAGGAAAGATGAGGCGCTGTACCGTGAGGCCGCGAGACGTATCAACTCGATGCTGAACCGTTACAGAGACCATTTTCCGCAATTGAGCGACGAGAAGTACTACGTTATGGTGGCAATGCACATAGCAATGACCAACCTGATGTGGGAGAACTTCAACGACACATTGCCATATAAGGAGAGAATTGATGCCCTGACAAGTCAGATAGAATCAGTTCTTGAGGAGGCCGCCAAAGACTGACAGTCTTTACTTTAGGAGTTTTCGCGCACCGTCCCGCATTCTGAGAGAGGAATGTTGGATGGTGCGTTATTATATATAAAAAGGTAATATTATGAACGGATTGATTTTTTTAATTATCGGACTTATTGTGGGTGCGGGAGCAGCCTGGTGGTTCTTCAACAGCAAGCTTAACAAGAGCGTGCAGAAGCGTATGGACGAGGTTGAGGCCATAAAGAAAGACAAGCTGCTGGAGGTAAAGGAGAAGTTCCTGAATAAAAAGGCAGAGTTGGAGAAAGAGGTGGCGGCACGCAACCAGAAAATCCAGCAGAACGAGAACCGTCTGAAACAGAAGGAGATGCAGCTGAACCAGCGTCACGAGGACCTGAACCGCAAGATAAGCGAGACTGAGGCTGTAAGGGAGAATCTTGAGAACCAGATGGCTGTAATAGACCAGAAGAAAGAGGAGCTTGACAGGCTTCAGCATCAGGAGCGCGAGAAGCTTGAGGTTATCAGCGGTCTTTCGGCAGAGGACGCCAAGAACCACTTGATTGAGTCTCTGAAGGAGGAGGCCAAGACCGAGGCAGCCGCATACATCAACGACATAATGGACGATGCCCGTATGACCGCCAACAAGGAGGCCAAGAAGATTGTCATCCAGACCATTCAGAGAGTCGGCACTGAGACAGCCATAGAGAACTCAGTTACCGTATTCCATATAGAGAATGAGGACATGAAGGGCCGCATCATCGGCCGCGAGGGCCGTAACATCCGTGCCCTTGAGGCAGCCTGCGGCGTTGAGATTGTTGTAGATGACACCCCTGAGGCCATTGTGATATCGGCATTTGACCCTGTACGTCGCGAGATTGCACGTCTGGCACTGCACCAGCTGGTAGCCGACGGCCGTATCCACCCCGCACGCATCGAGGAGGTTGTGGCTAAGGTTGAGAAACAGGTTGAGGAGGAAATCATAGAGACCGGCAAGCGCACCACCATAGACCTTGGCGTACACGGCCTGCATCCGGAGCTTATCCGTATGATTGGTAAGATGAAGTACCGCTCATCATACGGCCAGAACCTGCTGCAGCACGCCCGCGAGACCGCAAACCTTTGCGGTGTGATGGCAGCAGAGCTTGGTCTGAACCCCAAGAAGGCAAAGAGAGCCGGACTTCTGCACGATATAGGCAAGGTGCCGGATGAGGAGACAGAGATGGCCCACGCTGAGTACGGTATGCATCTGGCCGAGAAGTTCAAGGAGAAGCCGGATATCTGCAATGCCATTGGCGCCCACCACGACGAGTGCGAGATGCAGAGCCTTATCGCCCCAATCGTACAGATTTGCGATGCTATATCAGGCGCACGTCCCGGCGCGCGCAGGGAGATTGTAGAGGCATACATCAAGCGTCTTAACGACCTTGAGAAGATTGCCCTCTCCTACCCTGGTGTCACCAAGACCTACGCCATTCAGGCAGGCCGCGAGCTTCGCGTCATTGTCGGTGCCGACAAGATCGATGACCAGCAGACCGAGAAACTCTCAGCCGAGATTGCAGAGAAGATTCAGAACGAGATGACCTATCCCGGCCAGGTTAAGATTACCGTAATCCGCGAGACCCGCGCCGTAAACTACGCACGATAAGCATCTCTCTGCTGTTTAGCATAAAGACAAACCCAGGCGAAAACTTTTTTTAATTGTTTTCGTTTGGGTTTTCTTATTTGTTATAGTACATTTGCAGACCAATACCTGCCCCGACGGGGGCATCACTTACAAATTATTTCTTGGGGCTGTCTGGTTTTGACAATCTATGCTCATCTTTCATAAGAAATCAAAAGAATTGTTAATCGAGAAAACTACTTGAATATCAGTGTAATATAAACGAGTTTTGTGCATCGCATTTTTCTTTTGATTTCTTTTTACCCGCCATTATTACCTATTTTCAATATTTTTTTTGCACACTTTTTGCACACATTTGGATTGTTTTGATAACTTCGCTACATAATTGTGAATTGTTATGGGAAACGAAAAACTGTTCAAGACGGCAAAAGAACTTATTGATGGATATGGGTTGAAAAGCGTTAAGAATTCTAACGGAAAGCGCAAAGTGTATCTTATAGGAAGAATACTCCCTTCCGGAAATGTTGCACTTGTCCGCTATAGTTGCTACGATTACAAAACGACAAGGGTGTCGACTGGAAAAATTCTCATCCCTGAGAAGTCCATGAATGATAAAACACACAATAAGGAGATTATACGTCTTCAGACAGTTGAATGTGATACTTTGAATTCTGATTTAGAGCGTCGGGAAGCTCATTTTTCTCCCGTTTCAAAACGCAACATCAATTTTATTGACTATATCGAATCTCTAAGCAAGAAGGCACTTGTACAAACTGGGAAAAGGAATTCAAATTACGCCACATTTCATTCCCTTTCGTCACATATAGCGAGATGCTTTGGAGATAATGTTTCGTTCAGGGATGTTGATAAGAAATGGGTACAAAGATTCTTGGAGTACTTAAAGAATGAAGCCGTAAATCTGAATTACGTCAGGACAGCAAATCTGGAAAGAAGGCAATTAATTCCTCTGTCTGAAAATTCTAGACTCAGATTGTTCAGAAATTTAAATTCCATTCTTTCTCAAGCCATAAGGGATGATATAATTCAGTCAAATCCATGTGAACATATTGACCGTATTGACAAACCTAAAGAGAAGAAGAGCCAACGCACATATTTGGAGTTGGATGAAGTCAAGCGCTTAATATCGACACCATTTCCCCACACATCCTCAATAGCTGACTATAGAAATGCATTCCTTTTTGCCTGTTGTACAGGACTTCGCTATTCTGACTTACGCGCCCTCACGGCATCGGAAATACACAAAGGCGAGAATGGCATTTTCATTGACTTGGATCAAAGAAAAACTGGTGAACATCTCAATATATACCTTGATGACTTTGCCCTGTCATTGCTGCCACAGGGATATCAGTACTCTACCGCACCGTTATTTAAGCTGCCCAAGAATGCAAACGCAAATGACAACGTTGCTTTCAAAACCTGGTTTAAGGATGCAAATATCACGAAGCATATCACATGGCATTGCGCCAGACATACTACTGCAACAATAATGCTGAGCAATGAAATTCCGCTGGCTGTTGTTTCCAAACAATTGGGACACACGAAACTGTCTACGACGCAAATATATGCCAAAATCGTTGACAAGGCTCAGGCCGAAGCAGCAAAGAAACTTTCCAACCTCTTAGTAAACAAATAATTTATAATCCATGAATGAATTTGTCCATAAAATCAAATGTCTAAGGTGTTTGTTGAACAAATATTCGGAAGCCCATTCCTTATCAATAGATGAACAGGAATCACTTTTCGATATTTGCCAAACTTTTTCTGACACGAACAATTTCATCCAACACGCTGAAATTCAATATCAGAACGATGCTGAATTCTTTTTCGAGACGATTCATTCCATGAATAATGATATTGATGAATTGATCACACTATTAAAATCGCACCCTTTGGCTTTCTATGCCGGATTCAACACTAAATTGCTATGTGACAAGCATCTTAGTTCTTTCAATGAGCGTTGGGCCCGGCAGAATGAAAAAACGCAGAAACTGTGGAACGATTATTGTGTGGCATCAAACAGGATGGATTACACGCAAATAGACAGCAAGGAATATACATTGCTATCTGAGTTTTGCGACCAGGTAAAAAAATCTCATGATGAAAGCAAGAGTCTGGCTGACATGCTTTATGCGGAATACAAGTCACAGGAATGCAAAGTAGTGCACTCCATGTTTTTCGACATTGTTTTCGTTGATATGCTACTGTCGCAGCTATCTGACATACTGACAATAATTATTAACGAGCTTGATTCAACGAGCAAAAATGACAAGTAAATGAAAGATTTATCTGCTCTGTTTGTAACGTTGAAACGGTACGATGTAATTGACTTGGGAGTATGTTATAGATTACATAGACTATGCAACGGAAAGCAATTTAATACTGTTCCGGGAACGGTATTCGCTAATTTTATTAATCTCCGAAATGTCGAGCAGCCGATATATGTCAAACCAAGACAAAAGTTGAAAGTCTGTTTCCTGATATATCTGTTATCGGTGAATATTAATGATGACTCAATATCAGAAGACTGGAAGGATAGTTTGCTTGCTAAATGCGGCATTTCGAAATCATATTATGCATCACACTACAAGGATGCAGAGTACAGCGCAGCAAAAGGTATGACAGAATTTACGGCAAAACTGAAACGGATTATTGTCGCGGAGTAACCATCCACAGACAATTACAGACCAACCACAGATATTAACATATTTTAATTCTTTTCAAGTTCTATATGGCTGATTTATAGCAATATGGAACTTGATTTTTTTGTTGCTACCACAAATCATCCACTTGTAGCCACATACATTTAGTTGGAACTTTGCACTCAAAGAACAAAGTAGAAAAAAGGCGCCAAAACTCTGTTCTGGAAACTAATTATAAAACATATCCAACAATGCTACAAACAAAAATGTTATTAACGCGAGAGGCGGCGGAATACCTCAAAGTTAAAACTTCCTATCTCCAGAAAATGATGATGAAGAAGGAAATACCGTACACCAAGCCTAACGGGAAACTGTGCTATTTTGATGTCGCAGATCTTGACAAGTGGCTGCAACGCAACAGAATAGCATCTAATGAAGAGATTGCCAAGCAAGCTCAAATAATTGTCATCCAAACAAAGAGAAAGTGATATGTCATTCTTCGACTTTTTTAACAGATTCTGGGATTACTGTGCGATGGAGCCATACTCGATTACCGAAGTGGCTCTGTATCACTACCTGCTTAACATTGCGAACAGAAACAGGTTCGTAATGCCAATAAAATGCAGTACGAGTTTAATCAGTGTACACCTAAAGACATCCAAACAAAATGTAATCAAAGCCCGTGAAGGATTAACGTCGCGAGGTTTAATCTTATTCGAAAGCGGCACCGGCAGAGATTCCGCAGCATCCTATCAACTGTTGTGCGGAGAACGTGTCACACAGTTAGAAAAACAACCACCTGAGTCGGAGCGTACGTTGTCACATGAGTTGTCGGATACATTGTCCAGTTCGTTGACTGACAGTAATATTAATAAATACAAGAGAAATGACTATAATAAGCGGAAACCAGTATCAAGAGATGAACAAAGAGAAGTTGCGATTACAAATCGCAAGAATGACACAATCGCACGAATCGACCGGTTTGACAAAGAATACCTACTGTCGCATGACCAGCTCGGAGCTGACTAGAATCGCACCACTGCCTTCCGAGTTCTTATCCCTGGCGAATCCCGATATGCAGATAACGGTTCTAAGAAGGTTCGACTCCCTTGAAAAGATACTCTGCAACGAACATATTCCAACCCTTGCACTAGTCAGTCATACCTATGGACCAGAAATTGCAACTGAATGGATTTATCTTCAAATGTGTCATTTCTTTGATTCGTGCGAGCAATTGCCAGGTGTCAAAGAACCTGTTACGCGTGAATTTGCCCAGTTAATTCTTTTATTGCACCCGAATCTCAATCTATATGAATTCTGCTATTTTCTTGCAGGATGCCGCGTTGGAAGATACGGGCAATTCTACGGAGTCAGCGGTCCCAATCAGTTAGCTGCCATGCTTAATCAATATCTTAAAGAAGACAAGCCAAATGCTCAATATAATATTGAGATAGAGAAGCAACGCAAACGTAGGGAAGAGGAAATTAATTGTACAGATGGATACAAACAATATATTGACAAGCTCAAAGCAGAAGCTGCAGTCGGGAGCATTGAAGCTACCAAAATCTTACAAAAACATAAAGAAAAGTAATGGGTAAACACAATTATCTGCGTATCAAGTAAACGGTAGGTTTTCTGGGTGGCAAGTTTGTGTTTTGGGTCCACCAAAACCCGTGTCATTTCCCCATTGGGAAAAGCCACGGTCAGGAAGCCTGCTCATGCAGTCTGCCTGCCATTGACGGATGCAAAATACACACCTAGCTTATCGATTTACAATATCAGATATTACGACATTATGACAAAGAAAAAACATGTAATAACAAACAAGGGAGGACGGCCTCGCATTCCGGATTACAAGAAGAACTCCGTCCACATCAGTATCAAGGTACCGCCTGCTCTGGATGCTTACATTACAGAACAGGCCATAACAAAATATAAAGGCAAACGATGTGACTACATTCGTGCGGCACTATGGGGCAGATGGGTCCGTGAGCTTGTCACCCCCGAGTTCAACAGACTTCTCCATGATTTGAGCAATATGGGAAACAATGTCAAGTATCTCCGGGACTGGTTCTTCCGTCACGGCATGATGCTTGAAGGTACCCAGTGCCAGAATATCCTGAGCGAACTGGCCGGAATTCTTGACGAAGCCCGCCACAGAAGGCGATTGTCGGAGAGCGAGAATGCAGAGGCAATGGCCGTTACTGAACCTGAAACCGACCGTATATGATAGGCTATATAGTAAAAGGCGGCAGTGGTGCATTCGGGACCACCATAGACTATGCCAATGACCCGAAGAAGAACGCCAAGCTTATTGCTCACTCCGAAGGTGTCTTCACTCTGAGCAACAGCACCATGGCTGACTGCTTCGAGACGCAGGCCAGCATGAACCGCAGACTGGGCAGCCCCATGTCTCACATCATTTTGTCCTTCTCGGCCAAGGATTCCAGTTTCCTCACTGACGAAAGGATGGCCGAGATTGCAGAGGACTACCTTCGCAGGATGGAGTATAATGACACACAGTACGTCATCTTCAGACATCATGACAAGAAGCATCCTCACTGTCATGTCATTGCCAACAGGGTCAACAACAAAGGCAAGACCATCAAGGACAGTAATGAGAGAATCCGCAATATCAAGATATGCAAGGAACTTACCATGCAGTACGGCCTGTACATATCCAAAGGCAAGGAAGGCGTAAACGAGGACCGTTTAAGAGGCATGGATGCCATACGCTATCACATGATGCATGCTGTTCAGGAATCACTGCACTGCTGTTCCACCTGGGAGCAGTTCGCTGATGATCTCCGCAAGGCTGGGGTGACGTTCCGCTTCCGCTACAATATGAAGACCAATGGTATTGAGGGCATCTCCTTCACGCTCGACCACACGACATACAAGGAGAGCAGCAAACTGGAGCACGACATTTCCTTCTCCGGCAGGAAACTGGATGCGTCACTTACCCTTGCAAACATCTGCCGTCAGTTGGGCAACCCGATGACTATTGCCCATGAGTCTGCAAGAGATATCTATGAACAGAGAAAGGATGACTACAGGTATAAGTGTACAATGGAGGAGTTCCGTCACATCGATGAGAAGTTCCCCGATTTCGACTCATTGTTCCCGGAATTGTCAAGAGCTGCGGAAAGGCCTTATCCGGACATTGATGGCAAAATGGTGGAAGAGCAGGAAGCACAGACTACCGGAACTGACATTGTCACTATAGGTCTTGAAATGCTTGGTGTCCTGATACTGCAGCCTTATCAGACTCATGTCAGTTCGGGCGGTGGCGGGACATCCAATGACATGAAATGGAATGACGAGGACAAAAAGAAGAAACGCCCACATGTGGAAACAAGAAGAACAAGATCACGATGAACGATACAAAACAAACCAAAGTGAATCAGCTGGGACTGCAGGGTGCGGTCTCGCAGGTAAAGTTGATATATGCGTCAGTCAGGGACAGCGGCATCAATATCCCTGAAGTCAATGATAGCGGACTCTCTGAAGGAGACTGTCTGTTCACATATATCAATGCCCTTCATACAGCCATAGGCAGGAATGGCATTCCGATGAAGACCGTGGAGAAATCGGTAGTACCTCCTTCTACCCCTTCTGTCTCAAAGCAGCAACCTTCCGTGCCCCAGCCAGTAAATCTCAGCGGCCTTAAGGACGAAATCCGGAACATGGCCGTTCAGGCTCTTCTCGATGCAGAGAAGAAAGTAAGTACACAGAAAGAATCCGAACGACTTGCATCCGGAAAACTCTCCGCAGAGCAGTGGATTGAGGCCAATGCCGACAGGGTGGTCAGCCTGGCTGAATGGTCCAGAAACTGCTCTAAACAATATGGTCGTATCATTGACCAGTACAACGTATCAATGAAGCAGGCCTTTAACATAAACAAGGCGATAACTGAGAACGACGGCAAGATTGCAGACAGAGTCTCAGCTCTTGACAGCACCTTGAAGCCGCTGGTTCCGGTGGCACAGGATGCCTTGGAGCATTCCGAGATGACTCACTGGCGACTGATCAGAAGGTCATTTCTCAGACGTAAGGCCAACCCGCGATGGAAGAATCCGTACACCTATATGTATATCTTCATTGGACTGATGTTCTCTACTGTCTTCTGTATGTCGCTGTACCGTAACAGCGAACTGAGGAAAATGAATGCCGAACTGCTGTATGAGAATCAGGTTCACCGCATTGTGGATGTCTTCATGGAGCCTTATGCTACCTACAGGAAGGAAAGGACTATGGTCCAGAAGTGCATTGAGGGTAACGGTCTCAAATACACTTGGGACACGGTTTTGGAAATGCGGGAAAGAACGGATTCACTAGACACTTACGTTCATTAACAAACATTCGCATATCATCTCTATGCCTAACAAATGAAAATGTGTGAGTTAAATAAGTATTATATGCAATTTATGGGTGGATTGAGTTTTGAATATTTACTTTTAAACGGTCATTTTTTGCAATCAGTGATAATTATTCTCTTTTGATGATTGGTGTAACGGATTTTTTCGTAAATTGCCGTTGTATATCATTTAAGTTAGTTGAAATGGTTTCATAAGTATTGTTCATTTAAAAAAGTTATTATGAAGAAAAGATTATCAATTCTATTTTCGTTTGCTTTAATTGTCTTCTCATCTTGTTCTAACAACAACGAGCAAGGAAGTGTGCTATCAGATGTATACACAGTTATAGCTACACCTGCAATCATAACTGAACAAACAAGATCGTTCCTTGGTGAAGAACAATTTGAGGTATATCATTGTACGTCCAAAGAATCACCGGTTGTTGCTGATGTTATATTAAGTGAGGACCCCAATAATATCATCTCTGCTATGTATAATAATGAAGGAGAAGTTGCGTTCTATCTCAATTTAAAAATTAGCCAGATTGATGAATATGGAACAGCCCATTACACTGCATTCAACGAGTTTGGAGAACCTATATTAAGTGCCAAGTATAATTCTGAACAAGGTTATATGGAGATTACGGACGTATTTGTAAATGATATTGTCACTAGGGCATCAGTTGCAGCTTGGGGATGTAATTTGAGCATCGGACTATGCGGAGCTATTTGGAGTACAGCATTTGGGATGGTTTCAGCTGGTGCGGGATTTGCCGTAGGGCTTGCCTATACATGCATGGCAATACAATTCTGTGGCGATTTATGATTAAGAAAATATATATTATTTCAGTACTAATAACACCGCTTCTTATTGTCATAAGTTTGATTGGTAATTACAATCACTTGCTTTCAGGAAGTGTGGTGTTCTTGTTGTGGTCTATCGGAGGTTTGCTTGGAATGTCTTTAAGGAACTCTTTGTGTATTATTGATGAAAAGCATTCATTTGTAACAAAAGCAAGAAAATTGTTATTGTTTGCAATTGCTATTTATTCACTTCTGGCAATTCTTTTGATAATAATATTTACATATGATATTAATCCATTTATGACAGATAATCCTACAAATATTACAAACATTCAGACTCTCATCTTTTCACTAATAGTTATTGTAATTAGCATTGCCGGATTATTGTTGTTGAGAAAAAAGGTTGCTGCTCTCGGAAAAATAGACACGGAGAGGTGGAAAAATGAATGAAGACGCGTAACTTTGCAGGCGGTTGCTTCTACCAGTTATGTGTTTCAGCTTCGCCTTCATTTTCGTAACTGTCCAATTTCCCCGTCTTGACGTGAAAGTTTCCATCTGATACCTTCGCGGCTGAATTTTATCCCTCCCCCAAAAAACGCAATGTTTAGGACACAAGATTTCGAGAAGTTCTGGTTCGGTTACAAGTCAGAAGGCGAACCCAACGGCATGGGCATTGAACGTTACTGCATGATGAAAGGTGTACCCTACTAGCAGTTTGAAAAATGGTTCCATTCCACCCGCCAGGAGATAGTCCCCATCCGGATAGACGGCGCTCTCGAACCTGAATCCGCAACTGCAACGGCACCGCCAGAGAGGCATGAAGATGTCCGCAAGCCGGACAAGAGTATCCTGGTCATAGTGCGCAGCACGACCTGCTTCAAGATTCAGCAGTCAGGTCTGGACTACAACGGCCTGAAACGTTTCATAGAAAAGCTAGAAGGCCTATGCTGACCATATCAGGACTCAGAAACTTCTACTTCATGCCGGAGTTCACCGACATGCGCTGCAAGGCACCAAAATAGTACCCATAAATCCACGTCATGATAGCCAATGAATTCGGATAATGTCTTATCTTTGCACTTGAAAAGAATGAAGAAGTGATAATTATCGTAAGATTTTTGCACATTTTTTACACAATCATCGCTTATTATTCTTTTAAATACTTATTTATGAGTAGATTACACGTTTTTGGGGCTGTTTGGTTTTGACAGCGGGCAGGAATGGTACGTAAGCAGGCAGTGCGCTGTCCGTCGGCACTATAAAACGACAGTCAACAATTATCTGGCAATAACAACTTTGCTCTTGCTGCTTGATCGAAGTACAGTAGATCTGCTTAATCCCGGCACCAGGTGCTGGGACAAGACATCACCCGGAAGCTCTTGCTCCGAAGCTCGTCGATACGGTGGTGCAGCCAAATCGGAGATAGCCGCTGGTGGCCTCGCGCCTTCGGTGAAATTTTAGAGGATAAGGGTCCGATGCGGTAGCTCCGGTCTTGTCGGGTCACGAAAATCAAAACGGAGATAAGCCTGTAGAAAGCGTATGGTTTCCCCGTTTGGACGAGGGTTCGACTCCCTCCAGCTCCACTCCTTCGGAGTTTCGCCTACGGACGATGACAGAGGTTGATGACCACCGGAGCCGCTTGCTGCTACCGGTACAGGGCGGGCTCGAAAGATCTTAATTACGGTGCTGAAGTCGATAATATTCAAACATTCGGGATGAACTGATGCGCGACATCATGCCCGCGCTGCGGCAAAAGAGGATATTTCGAATAGCCTTGTCCGAAATATTCGGTCAGCGACTAATTGGCATAAAATGGTTCTTCTTATCGAAACATTCTGCGGATGTTCCGGGGAATGCTGTTATCAAGGCCTGCCTGACTTCATCAATTCCGTCAAAAACGGTGTACCATACTGACCAGAATCCCTTCGCACGCGCCATTTTCACTATATCATCAAGAAGAAGGAGGCCGTTCTGGTATCTGGTCTTATATGTTTCCGCAAGAGTCCAGGCCTCCATACGGCCTTTCCATCTGTCATCTGCATCAGTGGGGAGAAAGCCGGTATGAGGATATCGCCCGAGTTTGAAAAGTTCATAGAGACGTTCGGCTTTCTTCTTCGCCTCTCCTGCAAGATTAGGATTAACGAGGACACGTCCTCCGGCATCATATATGAAATCAATGAAAGTGTTATCCAGATGTGGCCAATGGCTGTCTGCGAGTTTTATGCCCGTTTTCGGTTTGACGGTATTACAGCACTTGCAGGAAATCAAGAAATTGTCCCAAGAGGTTTCGGAGCCGCCATCACCCTTCGGCTCCAGATGCTCAACCTCAATATTTGCAATAGATGGAATAGCACGTTCGCAATATGCACAATATTTGCCAAGGCTGGCTGCCAAAGGCTGCTTTGCATCACAGTATTTTGCATACTCCGCTTGAACGGTGTGTTTTACTGTCCGTCCTTGAGAATCGGAGTACTCAATTACATCCCCAGGATTTTTCTTATTGACTGGTCTCATTTCTTGGCGGTTTTTGACTTGAACTCGTTTCGAATCAAGGCAAGATATGCGGGATCCGCACTGAACTCGGCTTCCAGTTTACGAAGTTCTTCCAGCAATGCATCAGCATTCTCATTCTTGGCATCAAGTGCTTCGAAGTAGTCTGATGCGGCCTCCAGCATTCTATTGTACAGTTTGCTGCGAATTTTCTGTTGCATACCCATCCTAGCGGAGGAGATGTCTTCCAATCCTTCTTTGTTTGGTTGGCCGCTTATATCGGTTCCTTCATCAAAACTGATGAGCTGATCAGCATCCAAACTTTGAACAATGAATGGAGAGTGAGTCGATACTATGAACTGAATTTTTGGGAATGCCTTGCACAAATCTTGCAGGATATGCTGCTGCCAGAGGGGATGCAGATACAAATCCACCTCGTCAATCAGTACGACACCAGGAGTTTGCTTGACAGCATCTTTACCGAGGAATCCATTAAGCTCTATACACCTGTAGGCTATCTCAGACACAATGTTTATCATAGATTTCAAACCATCGCTCATATACGAATAATGATGGCGGCTCGACTCCTTACCGTCCACCGTTACGACAGCCTCTATCTCATCGTTGTCTATCTCTATCTCGCTGAGTGAAGGAATTGCAAGAGTCAACGCCTCCAGATAGGCATCTTTTGTTCCTTCAAACTCCTTTCCATCACGAACATTCTTCTCATACCTGCGAAGCCAATCCAGAGCCCCTGCAAAATCGACTTTCTCATCATCAAGAGATGCCTTGTATGCAACTTCTATCCGCTGTTGGCGTTCTTTGGTTTTCTTAGCCGTCCGGAACTGAGCATCAATACGGTTCGTGCCGAAAGAGAGCACTATAGGATACACAGCTCCTTCATTCTCATCTTTATGCTTTGCTTCCATTTCCCGGACTATAGCAATCAACTGACCGGCACATTCCTGATTGTGTGTCGTGCTTCCGCTTTTGGTAAACTCCCTATACCACGAAACGGGCTCTGGCCTGAACGCAAAGCCATCACCTGGAATTCTGGAGGTGGTTGTAAACTCTGCGTCAATATCGATTCTCGGCAGATCCGGATTCGGGAGATAATCCTTCAGGTTGGGGTTATACTTCAAGAAGCGGTCCGATTCAACAAAGTTCTTGCGATAAGGTTTGCCTCCGGGCAAATCTGTAAGAGATTGAAGATACGCCCCGAGACCAACCTGAACGGCGTGCAGAAGCGTGGTCTTTCCAGCCGTATTGTTTCCGATAACAACTGTAAGGTTCCCATGAAATTGGATGGACTCGTGCTGAAAACCTTTGAAATTCGTTATTTCGATCTTATTTATCTTCATATCCCAAGGCTTTTGAGAGGTTACAACAACCTAAGACTTGCAAATATATAAAAAATTGCAACTAACAGCAATGCCACACCCGAAACGCATTATTAGTCGTTCGGCGGACTGTTCTCTCTATAGAAGAATGATGACGGGTGGTACCGTTACTTTGAGATTCGTGAACTTACTATGCGTTCAGCCTCTGCTCTCATTCCGGCAATCAGCTCGTCATTGCCGACATAGCGAAAATTCACCAGGACCGGCACAATGAATATTCTCATTCGGAAGAGATATCATCTAATTTCTTACATTCAGAAATTGACATTAGCGCTTTTTGCCACGTTCTCGAAGAACAGTTTTCAGTTTTTCTAACAACAGTCTCAATATGGTTTGCTTCTTTTGGTAATATTTCATCAAAATAACCCATCAGTTCATCTGTTGTTTCTGCGACACGCTCAACTAATGGTATAATGACAATCACGTTATCAGGAGAACTGACATGAAAACATATGCTGTCAATACCTGCCGTTATCAGATTACTGACTAATTCATCAATGAAATCGACATTTCTTACCAGCGCAGCACCATTACGCGATAGTATGCGACCTTACCTTACCACC
>CALDKD010000112.1 GCA_937898885.1 uncultured Bacteroidales bacterium
GCACCCGCCGCAAGAGCTGGCGCGCGGCTATGAGCTGGTACTCGCTGGGTTGCGTGCTTATGGATACAAATGAAGATGTAGGTGCCGCAGACGCATATCTGAACGCATTGCCCTTGTTCCCGGACACCCTGAACCGTTATTACGCCATTTGTCAGCATAACATTGGCGAGGTTTACCTTTATGCGGGATTGTATCCCCAGGCATTATCATATTTAACGAAGAGCCTTCACGGACTGCAGGAATGCGGTGATTCAGCATCATTGTCAATATGCAAATACAACATTGCAACAACATACCTGTATGACAAGCAGTATGACAAGTCTGACAGTATTCTTAGAGACCTGACTGGAAGAGGTGTGTCACAGACAATGGCAAGTGACATAGATTTGCAGCTTGCAAAGATCCAGCTATACTCAAAGTCTGATTATGACTCTGCGGTTTATTATGCGAAACGCTCTATAAAAGAAGCGTCAGGCGAGAATAATGGCGCTCAGTACAACGTCCTTGGTGTGGCATATTACAGTAAGGAGATGTACGACTCGGCCCGTCTTTGCTTTGAGAAATCATTGGCAAGCCAAGCTAATCTTCAGACAATTTGCGATGATCACAAATGGCTGGCTGAATTGTACGGAATGACTGGCGATGCATCCATCTCCAGTGAACATACCGGCGAGTTCAGCAGAATTCTATACGATATCTATGAGCAGTACCATCAAAGTAGTCTGGCCGAGTCCTTGATTGAGCACGAAGAGAGTCTGGTCAAGCAACAGGAGCGAGTAAGGAAAGTACGGTACTTTGTGGTATGCATAATAATTTTAACCGTACTGGCAGCCTTGCTGTACGTTTTCTATATCAGAAAAGTCAGGAAGGTCAGACTCGCATATAAGAAGGAGTTCGAGAATTCTGTTGAGCAGCTTAGGATAACAAAACTGTATGGATTGCGCCAGATGCTTGATGATGGCAGGACATCGTTCCATGCAGGACCTGCCACAATAATCATATCAAGAATAGTAGATGAAGAGCGTGAGAGCTCATTCGAAGAGAAGGGAATTCTTGAAGAAGAGCTGAAGCATCATTATAATAGATTCATTGCTGAGCTCGTTGAAAAGGCACGTTCTCTCAATTCATTGGAGATTAATTACAGCATATTGTATTCTGCGGGATACAGCAATAAGGTATGCTCGCAGTTGCTACATACTGACCAGTCTCATTTGCGAGTCTTGAAGACCAGACTGAGAACAAAGATGCCAGAAGAATTATACAAGGTGCTTTTCTCTATAACCGCCAACTCCTGATGTGGTGTCATCAACACAGACATTTCCGTGTATTATGGTGTAAAAAACGATATACGGTGGCTAACACTATGTAATTGTAGCGTTTTGTAGCGCATTATCTGATTGCGGAATAATACTTTTGCTTCAAATTTTTATAATGATTTGAAGCTTATGAGAAAATTGGCTATTGCCTTCTTGCTGCTGCTATGCGGTGGTAATGCCGTGTTTGCGGAAAATGAAATTCCGCTGCAAGTCCAGAACGAGTCATCAAGTTCAAAGAATAGGCCTCGTTCTATTACTCCAGAAGTTACCGCCTCAATTGACGGTATTGCCATTACACTAAATCTTTCGGTATTCGCCGATTGCGAGTACAGCGTTACGGACAGTTCCACAGAAGCCGTCATCTGCTCCGGCAGGTTCCGCGCAGGCGCAACCACCGTATTTAATATGCCTGCTGGTACACCAGCCGGCACCTATCGCCTGAGCGTGTACGCCTATGGCTGCTGGTGGACGGGAACATTTAATTTTAACAATAGATAATATGAAAATCTTTCGCACTGCAATTACTTTTAGTTTGTTTTACCTTTGTTGCTCATGTTCTGTGGATTATTTAATGCCGGAATTGACAGATTCCACTCAAGATTGGGAGTCAACTATTAATCAAATTATTGATGAAAATGAATCAACACTGTTAAAAAATGGTGTACGTTTGTTAAGTATGAAGCCATTAGTGGTTGATTCTTTAGAAGAGCATTATTTTATCAATGAGAGTAATAGCTTTTTCCCCATTTACAATCAAGATATGTCAGAGTTTAAAATTGCCCCCTTAGAAGAGGTAATGAGAGATACAGTTGGATATCATGTAAAAATATCTATAATACAAGACAAATTATCTTCTCTGCTAAATCAAGGCGACAAGCTTATTCCAGTCACTCTTTATTGGAGCAATCAAGAAAAAGAGTTTACTACCGTTGCTCTATTTGATGCGGTGTCAGGAGAACTATTGTATGACAATCTACTTTATAATGTAGTTTTGGTATCAACTACTACTGACGATATGTTGACTCCAATGATGACAAGTAGTGAATTCGAAAACTCTTTTACAAATGGTAGTGACAATGTTACGTATTCAATAAATAACGTTCCAATTGTATCTGCTTCAATAAATTGGCAGGAGTATGGACATTGGACTTATTATGACGTATTGTATCCTTATAATGATAACGAATTTATCCGCAAATACACATATCAACATGAACGAACGGAATTCGTGTTTGGTCACTATATCAATCCGAATTATTCACAAACTGAGTATCATTATGGGTATGGCGTAGATAACAGGGTCAACAACTATAGCGGTCATGGGTATCATTTCCAATATTATTTACTAGCGGGCAATTCAGCATTCCCTACATTCGTTTATTCAGGAACCGACCAAAACAACGAGAATGGAGTATATAAATCACGTACTGTCAAAGTAGATCCTAATAGGCCAGATGAACATTTCCTACTAGATTACTTGTAATAGTAAACAGCGATAATTCTTTATGTGTGTTGTGTGCAAAGTCGTTGTCTGCGTGAGCTATGTTTTTACGCTGTCATTTATACGCTGTTCTAATTCTGAAGATTCTTACATTAAATATGCTTTGGAAGAGGCAGGGGTAAACAAAAATGAATTAAAGTACGTATTAGATTATTACGAAACTGAATCTGAAAAATTATCGGCAGCAAAATTTTTGATTGCCAATATGCCAGGTCATTATTCTTATTTAGGGAATGACATAAATTTATATTACAATGATGCGTTGGAGTTGTTCCGTTCAGAATTGACTCCATCCGAGCAGAGAGATAGCTTATTACGTTTAGCTGAAGGTAAATACTACGGTCTAAACAAAAAAACAGTACAAGACATAAAAGTTGTGTCATCTGCTTTCTTAATAAGCAATATTGATAAATCTTTTGAAGTCTGGAAAAACGGCGGATGGTCTAAGCATTTAGATTTCAAGGAATTCTGCGATTGGATACTCCCATACAAGTGTGCAGAGTTACAATCACTGGATATGTGGCGTGATTCAATGTCGGTTCATTTTTCAGAAGATTTATCTAAAATCCTATATAATGATGAGAGTTTGACATCAACTTTTAAGGCAGTAGATGTAGTAAGAAAAGAGATTGTACGCAAAATAAAACCAACGGGCCTATTCAACAAAAGTGGTTATCCTATGTTAAGTGCCGCGACCATGAGTCATATGACTTATGGTCGTTGCACAGATTATGTAAACCTTGCCGTACTGACGTATAGGAGTTTGGGAATTCCCGCTGTAATTGACGAAACTCCTCTGTGGGGACGTTATCGCGCTGGTCACAGTTGGTATGTCATTTTAAACAACAATGGAAAGGAATTACCTTCCGAGTGGGATGTGTCATCTGTTCCTGGTACTGTTTTTTTCCCTTATCAGCGTATTTCTAAAGTCTATAGAAATAACTACTCAATAAACAAGGAGCGCGTAAAATATCAAAACAGATCAACATACAAGTATCCTTTCAGCTTATTTCAAGAAGACGTTACAGATAAATATGTCCTAACTTCAGATATAGATGTAGATATCGAAGATTTCAATTGCGTAGAGCAATATGTATATCTGACATCATTTTGTGGCCATTATTCTGATTGGGCTGTCATTGATTACGCTGAGACAAAACACGGCAAAGCTCATTTTAATAAAATAGGTCGTAATGTATTGTATTTGGTTGAAGGTTATAATGGTAAGGAGTTGTTTCCCATTTACGGACCGTTCGTAATACGAGAGAATGGAGAGAGAGAGCTAATAGGAGAAGCCAACTGGAAGGAAACCGAAAACATTGTGGTAAGGCGGAAATATTTTTTATCCGAAAATGTTGCAGAAATGAAAACTCTGGTATTAGGTGGTTTTATAGAGGCGGCCAATACTCTAGATTTTTATAATGCCACTCAAATATATACAATAAATACGTTAGAATACCCTGACAAAATTCTAAATACCAATACAAAGAGTTATCAATATTGGAGATATGTGGCACCTCCTGGTAGTGGGGGAAATATTGCCGAGTTTGCATTGTTCGATAGAGATGGTATGAGAATAGATGGCAAAGTAATCTCAAACAATACAAATGTGAACACAACAAGCAAGGCATTTGATGACGATTGGTTAACATTCTACGAAGATGATAAATCAGATGGCTCTTGGATTGGTTTGAATATTGGTGCTCCAAAGGAAGTGGGATTTATACGTGTTGTGCCAAGAGGTGATGATAACGATATTCATCCAGGTGATGAATATGAACTCAGAATCTGGGATGGACATCTTTGGGTCACATTTGATACTCAAAAAGCGACAAGCAATAAATTAGTGTTCGAGGGTGTACCTAAAGGAGCGCTATTATGGCTTCGAGATAAAACTAGAGGATGGGATGAAAGGCCGTTTGTTTACCGAGATGGACAAAATCCAGAATGGTGGTAGGTTCCTGATTCTATTTTTGCTATGCCTATCAACTTCCTATTCCACAGTAACAAATGTCAATGATTACTTAGTGCTGGGAAAATGGTATGGATTTTATACGTGCGTGGTCATTTACGCAATATTTGCGCTGGTATTATCCATATTGAAAAATGATATTGCTAGAAATGCTGATTATTATGCGTTGTGCGTATTCGCAGTTAGTTTAATAATTGATATTCATTGCATAGGTCAGATAATAGGCGTTTTTCCCAAACATGCAGTATTCCCATATGTCGCAGATTTCGATAACCCTGCAGGTATGGCGGTAAGTATAGTTGCTGCCTTTCCATCAGTAGTTTACTTTAAAAACGTAACAAAATGGAAAGTTGTATTAGGATGCTATTTCTTACTGGATGCGGTTGTGCTATGTGCTTCCGGCACACGAACAGGCCTATTTGCGTTGTCTGTATGTATGATGTTGATCTGCATCAGGGAGGATATAACACATCGCTCGCCATTAATATTAGTTATCGCATCTTGCTTGCTTTTCGTTTTACTGTTTTTGGTAAAAAGTGCGTCATCCATGGGTAGATTGCTGATAATCCGATCGTCGCTGCAAATGTTGAAGAAGTCATATTTGTTTGGTTTGGGGAAACATGGCTTTGCTCAATATTATATGTTAAATCAAGCTTCGTTTTTAAAGCAATACGACTCGGATGCATTCAATATGCTGGCTGACAATATAAGCCATCCACTCAATGAATATTTGATGGTATTGACTAATTTTGGCGTTGTTGGGCTATTAATAGTATTGTTGATTATTACATTCATGATACGTTGTTTATATAAGAATATCAACAGCAATGATGTCTACACAGCATTATTAACTTTAATTGGCTTATTGACGGTATCTTTGTTTACCTATTCGTTAAGGTATCCGTTTACAATATTATCGTTAATGTGGGTAATATGCTGCTGTTGTAAGTGCTGTTTACCAGTATTCCGTCAACGTTGTTTATTTATTATAATATGTGTAGTTTCAATAGCATCTACACCATTTGTGGCATCATCATACCGAAACCATACGGTTTGGAATAGAATCTCTATTGTTGAAAAGGATGAAACCGAGTTGCAGCATTTACAGCCTTTGTATGAGAAACTACAAACAAAAATGCACAAAAACGCTTCTTTTTTGTATGAATATGCGATGCTTCTTTATGAAATGAGCGAATATGAAGAGGCGTATATTGTCGCTGGTAAATCCATGGCGCATAAAAGTGACTATAATACGGTACTGTTACTTGGTAAAATATGTGAAAAGCGCAAAGATATAAATAAAGCTGTCATGTATTTGGATTTGGCCTCTGACATGTGTCCGTCGAAGTTTCTTCCATTATATGCAAAATTTGAACTATATGAGAATGTGAATGATATTGAGAACTTGAAAAAGGTGGGTTCGGAAATCTTGGAAAAACGGGTGAAAGTCAATACACCTGAAATACAAAACATACGTTTATCAGTAAGGAAAACTTTATTTCTATTAGATTAGTATAAGGATGCATATGAAACGCTTTCTTCTCATAGTGCTGGCTCTGTTGCTGCATCAGTATTGTCTTGCTGACGATTTTGACGCTGACCTTACGCGCTATGCTGCCAACATACATCAGTTCAGCAATGAGTATCCGCAGGAGAAGGTCTATCTGCAGTTTGACAATACATCGTATGTATGTGGCGACACCGTATGGTTCAAGGCGTTTGTGGTTGAGGCATCCTCGCACCACCGCGCCTCAAGCAGGGTGCTATACGTGGATCTACTCTCGGCAGACGGTACCATACTTGACCGCAAGAAACTGCCTGTTCTGAGCGGCCAGGCAGATGGCTGTATGCCGTTGACTGAGAAGAACGGGTCTAACGCGGACAGGCTGCGTGGAGCACTTAACCTGCCCGGAGGCTTTTACGAGATTCGCGCATATACAATGAATATGCTCAATTTCTCCGAGAGCTCGGTATTCTCACGGGTTATTCCGGTATATGAGTGCGCTGACGATGCCTGCGCCTCGGTCTCAGAGATTGAATACACGCCTCCTGCCAAAAAAAACGCGCGAAAGCAGCTTGCGCGCTATAAATCCCTCAACGTGACGTTCTATCCCGAAGGCGGAACGCTCCTGTACGGTGTGCCGTGCCGTGTTGCATTCAAGGTGACTGACGAGACCGGGCTGGGAGTAGATGCTACGGGCGTGCTTCAGGACACTATTCTTTTGCAGACATTGCACGATGGAATGGGCAGCTTTATATACACACCCACGGTGAGACACGCAAAGGCGATGTTCGATTATGAAGGACACAGCTACTCCTTTTCCCTGCCTCCTACGGAGAATGCCGGCTGCTCGATGTTTGTGAGTTACGATGATGACGGGTATCTTGATGTGGCAGTGCGCACGGGAACTTCCGGAAAGGTTCCCTTGCCGCTCGGACTCACCCTGACCTGCCGCGGCGAGGTATTTGGCTATAGCCAGATAAACAGCATAGACAAGGAGGCATTCACCTCTTTTGCGCTAAAAGATGTTCCTGAAGGCGTATGTCAGCTTGTGCTCTTCTCAAAGACGGGCGAGATACTTGCATCGCGTACGGTCTATTGCAGGAAGCCATCGCTGATGCCGGAAATATCAGTGCAGACAGACAAGGAGATATATGGGCCGTTTGAGCGTGTCAAGATGAGCGTTTCGCTCATTGACGGCAATGCCTGCCCTTTCCGCGACCGTATTTGTGTGTCCGTCCGCGATATCGGCGTACGTCGTTATATGCATTCAGATGACCTTCGCTCATATCTTCTGCTCTCATCCGATTTGAAAGGACTGGTTTACAAGCCGGAGTACTATTTCGAGTCGGACGATTCCGCTCACCGTGCGGCTTTGGACCTCCTTATGTTGGTACAGGGGTGGGAGCGCTATGAGTGGAAGACAATGGCGGGAGTGAGCGAATATACCGAGATGCATCGCCTGGAGGACAGTCTGACGTTTAACGGGTGGGTGCTTTCACCGTTTCTGATGCGCAAGATGAACAATGTGCGCGTAGCCTCAACGGTAATCTATCCCGACAAGACGGTAGATTTCTTTTCTATGAAGACATTCCAGAAAGGCTATTTCGGCCTGAATCTCCGCGATTTCTATGGATATGCCGATGTCCGTATATCGGCTAATACACGCGTGCATCGTTTGCGCGGCACGGACTGCCGCCTTATGCTTGAGCGTTCCGTGCAGCCTGCGCCCAGGGCATTCAACCGGCTGGAGCTGTACTCTCTTCTCAACCCGCTCACATCGCAGAGACAGCTCCACCACTGGAATGCTCCAGAGGTATATACCGAGAAAGAGGACACGTTGCCGTCCGTCATCAGGGATTACGGAGTGCTGCTTCCCGACGTTGACATAAAGGAACGTGTGATGTTCCGCGATTATGATACGTTTCAGGCATACGATGTGCGTCGCGATGTGGAGGATGAGGAGGACAGGGCGGAATTCACTACAGATCTGCTTGGGTATCTTTTGCGCAAGGGCATCTCTCCGTTGAGTTACGGCTCGGGTATAGTGTATTGCGTACACGGCGATGACAAGTCTACCTGTACTGCGTTGTCTTCGAATCCTCTTATGATAGACTCACATAACGTGAGCAGTGTGCTGGTGTTTGATCCAATGCCCTATGATGAGATGGAAAAGGTTATTTTCGAGTTGTATAGGAAAAGTGAGAGGGAATTCGGCGTGGCTAGTGTCTGGGAGGCGGATAGATCGACTAACCGCATTCTGATTGATGTGACTCTCAGGCCGACAGACGAGTTGCGCAGTTCATACGAGCTGTTTGACATCAGCAAGCGCAGGACACGCTTTCTGGGCTATTCCAGTCCGGTTGACTATTATAGCCCCAGTTATCCGGACGGACCGGTCTTTGGCGCTATTGACTACCGCCGCACGCTTTACTGGAATCCGAACCTGATAACCGATCAGGAAGGCAAGGCCGAGGTGGAGTTCTACAACAACTCCTACTCCCAGCATTTTGATGTGTCGGCCGCAGGCATCACCGCCGGCGGCACACCGTACGTGCTCGACGCAGAATTCTGATCAAGCAATAAATAACCCGGTATGAGATATCCCGGACAATCTTTTATCATATCTTTGCCCGTGATATGAGATACACATCTCTGATACTTTATTTCTAACAACCAAAACATTATTTACGATGGAAAATCAAGAAGTTGAAGAACAG
>CALDKD010000113.1 GCA_937898885.1 uncultured Bacteroidales bacterium
TCGTGGAGCAGGCCACAGAGAGGAACAGGAGGAAAAGGAGTATGAAGTTTTTCATTGAGTAAGATCTATTCGATTTCCGTCTTGTCGGCCTTCTTCCGGAGCTCGGCATCGATGCGGACAAACTTGGCATCATAGGATGTCTTAACTCCCAGAATTGCACCAGCCAGAACCAGGAGCTCGGACACAATCGAGATTGCAGAATTGGAGATTTCTCCTTTCGGGTCAATCAAGAAGATACACACTGATGCGATACCCACACCGGCAGCAAAGCTGGCGATGGCCATACCGCCCTGAAGGCGCGTGAACTCTTTCTGAGATAACTTGGCCATAACTACTCTCCGTCCCTAACTGCAAAAAGGAATATGAAAGCATCGTGACCGGTGGAACCCCAACCGGAAACACGCTCTTCGTTCGTGAATACGCCGTTCTCAATACGTGCTTCAGCCATTCCGTCCATATCTTCATTGCCTTGATTGTAACCGCCGGGGAAAGGAATATCAAGAGCAAAGTCCGTAGGCAGGCCCTGGATGGTAGCTTCCCACGGCAAGTCTCTGTAGGCATACGATACGCTGGTAATCTCAGCGTGAAGGAATACCCAATGTTCAGTAATGACGCACACAACATCAGAAGTATAGAGATACTTTGTCGGTTGCGTAAAGCTCACATAAGTCTTTGTGAGCATATCGGCATTCGTTTTCTTGTGCTTGCCGACATACATTGCCTGAATGTAGACGATGATTTCCTCGGCCCTTTCAAGAGTTGCCAGTTTCTCCAGACAGATTGTGTTCTTGTCCTTAATCCAACTGCGGATGACAGTGCCGCCATCGTAGTTCATTGTGTAGGACGAATACTGCCTGCGGTCAACGAACCTGACGAGAACTCCGGTCTCGGCCGATCTGTTTATAGACAAATCCGGAACCTTTATCTCCAGAACGTCAGCAGCCTGATATTCCGGTGATGTGGTGTTGTATGTGAATTTGGCATTGAGGACTACGTAGTTCTCTTCCTGATAGTCCTTGAACTGGATGGTTCCAGCGCCGAAATTATTGCTGATTGAATTGAACATAACTCAAGAGGGTTTTATTTGTAATAAACTCCGGTACCGAACACTTCGGACGGTTTGACATAGTAGCCGCCACGATGTGCAACCACGATGCGATGATCTCCCCAGTTGACAAACTGGACCTGATAAGACTGAGCCGTAATCTTGCCTTCACCGGCTCCACGTGCAAGAACAAAGCTGAATCCGTTCATATCCGCTGCAAGCGGCTCATCGGGATATATCTCAGACGAAGCGACATTGCTATGGCCGAGGCATATTGAATCCAGAGCCATAGCAGGAGCTCCGGTACTTAAATCCATATCCAGCTTTGAAACGTGACTCTCTGGAGAAACATTGTCAAGGGTGTATTCCATTCTCTCCTCAAAGCCTTCCTCGTGAGCCTGTTCCTCGGAAATGCAGAAACGGGTCACACGCATAGTTTCGCCGACAAAACCGGTAGCCGGGTCAAGCCAATAAAGTTCAATGAAAACTTTCTCTCCAACCTCAGGCATAAAGCCAATCTTCATGGTATAGAGCTGCGTCAAAGCAGCATCACCCCAGTTGTCCACCATACCTGGAGTAACGATTACTGTCTTGCTCCATCCGGATGAAATACCAGTACCCTGACCGGCAGACATTTTGACAACAAGTTTATAAGTTCCGGTCGGATTGGCTATGCCGGTAAGAAGAACTCTCTTTGGAGTAACCCAGATCTCATCCCAGTCGACTTCGGGGATATCGTGACGATAGTCCGGAGCATCCTCAAGAAGACCTTCTCCGGCCATATCCCGATTGATATTGATGCGAACAAACGCATTGTGGGCTGTCATTTCCGCCGCCTTGCCGAATGTGGATATACCTTTCAAATGCTCAGCCAAAGCTCCCCAGGCTTTCATTTGGGATTCGGTGAGCTGCTTATATGCCCGGGAAACTTTGGACAGAGTATTGCGACTGGACGCCTGTGAGGGTGTCGTTACTTTCGATTGATATGCTTTGTGTGATAAGAAGGTCTGACCTTGGACACTTCTTGCTGTAACGTCACCGGCAGAACCGGTGAACTCCGAAAATGCGATGGATGGTAGTGCTTTCATACTGCTTCATAATGTAGCAGCTACCAAATCCAATGCAAATATACAAAATTATTTATTACAAGATATCAGCACTTTACAACATTCTACCTATAGAACGACTTAAAGGGTATTGGACACTTTCATCAGAAAAGATGCCTTCCGGAAGATGTTCCGGTATCCGGTTGCCGTATCGATGAGAAGATACCGGCAATGTACCTGGTACGAAGGGCCAATGACGGGCCAGATATCAGCATAGTCCGGTATCAGAAACACCACTTCCGCGTCATCGGAGGGGCAATTTGAAAGGGCCAGAAAGGTGCGGAGATATCCACCGTTCCTGCCACGGCCGGGCTCCGTAAGCTGGAGCTTCAGAACAACGCGGTACCGCTGCGGCTGCTGACATTCCGGAAGAAGACATCTGAAAGTCATCTGCAGATCCTTTTCATCGATGACTTCTCCCTTCAGGAACTCCAGACTTACCACCGGGAAATCCTCCCAGGGCTCCGGATCTGGAACGTGTTCCGCGCCCAGTTGCGCAAATCCGTGATATGCCGAGATGAAAAGATTGTGGCCGGTGATGTGGGTGCTGCCGTCGAATGGAGGCCGGTGACTCTGAACGGTACCGGCGAACTTGTTCCACTGCAGCTGTGTATCATGCTCAAGACCGCGCCAGGCCTCCAATGCCCTACGATGCAAATCTGCCTGGTCCATTTGTCCCGGAGTACCGGGGAACTCGCACGCCGGTTTCTTCCTCCAGTAGCACACACCGTCCCTGTGGAAGAAATTCACGTCTCCCATAGAAGACCAGCAGTCGGAAAACCGGGTATTTGGTTCAAACTTCGGCATAGCATCAGTATTCGGCAGCACAAATTTACGGATAATCGGCGGAAGAACGGGGCCCTGCATAACAAGTCTTGGACAAAGAGGTAGCTTGGAGGTAGATAGTAGGTTATTGATATATCTTCTTTTGCCCGGTTCGGGCGGGTGATGCCGGCCGTTCCTAGCAGTACGCGGAAGCGTGCGTCAGTATGGGCGGGCTCGGCGGTTTTGCTCTTTCGGGAGTGGCCGCGTCAGCGGACAGCTCACGAAGGCGTAAAAACGCGAGCAGGCAAGGCGATAGCCGCGGCAGGCGGCGGACGGGATGAGGGTCGAGCGGGGGACAACGGTCACTCCGCCGCTTGCACGATG
>CALDKD010000114.1 GCA_937898885.1 uncultured Bacteroidales bacterium
TATGGTCGTATGTATTTTACCTTTCTGGGATTCCCGAATATCGCGATAAAATTAGCAATTAATTATCAAACTCATTGTATTCTGTTTTATTTTCAATCAGACTTGAGTGTTGCTTTGTTATTTCATACAAATTCACCAAGTTTCAGATAACAAAAGCAGCCGCATATCTAGACGACATACGGCTGCATGATGTACAAAGTGATTTTGTTATTTCACATCTGTAACGAGACGGACAGACTGAGCCGTATCGGTGGTGTGGATTTCGACGCCAGGATAGATTTTGTCACTGAGGAAGTACAAGTCAAAAGGGTGGTTGGCATAGCTCAGAGACGCAGACCAGTAGTTGCCGAAGACGCCTGCGCTGGAGATATGAGTATAGCCATCGATGCCATTTCGAACGCCTGCAGCAGGGAGGAAAAGACAATCTTTCGGAATTTCCGTAAGACCTGTCTTACTTCCGGAATATCCGTCGCAGAATATAATCAGACCATTGATGCCATTTATGGTGGTCCATAAGCTTCCGTTATTCTCGACAAGGTATTTCCATTCATCTCCCGATAGTGCGCGCCACATTCCCTTCTGCCCGTTGGCAGTGAAGTCTGGATTCGCAGTGTCTTGTGCGGCATTTGTGAAGAGCACGTCATTGTTAGATAATGACGGATCGTTGTATTTAAGTGCGCATGCTACATCGGCATTCTTGCTCCACATGAAATGAGAGATATGTTCATCATCTCTGAAAACATTCCCATATTCGTCGCCACCAATAACACGAAAATCATATTGGTTCACTTCAAAATTGAAAGTGGCGGATTCCGCTCCTTCACTTGTCTTTCCATACCACAGGTTGCCCTGTGAGAAATAAACCTGCTTGTCTCCACTGACGCTGAACTTACCGCGAAGCGCTCCTATTGGCAATTCGCTCCATCCGGCATATAGGGTGATGTCGGTAGTAACGACGTCGGAGTCAAAGTCCCACAAGGTCGTGCAGTCTTTATCATTGTACCATCCTGTGAAATAAAAACCTTCAGCAAACGGGTCAGAAGGTCTAGGGATAGGAGTACCATATATAACTTGCTTATAGCCCTCCGGAGACACACCAGCCTTACCGTTCAAATCAAATGTAACGGTGAATGTCGGGGCAGGCGACGGGTCCATAACGAGACGGACAGCGCATCCGTATTTTCGCTCAAAAGTGCTATAGCTGACATAGTCCCCACTGAAAGTCATTGTGTACGCGGTGTTTCCATCGCTGGCAGAAGACGTCCAATAGTGGCCTAGTGCAGGCGTGCCAAGTACTTTAGAAGCAGCGCGGTATCCGGAAACGGGGAGGAATACGATGCCCGCAGAATTTATATCGTTCCAAGTCATAGATTCGGAAACAACATTACCGTTATAATTGTCAGGATACAGGAATATTCCTCCGTATGTCTGACCTTCAATGGTGATTCCTGTAATAGCTTTGCTGTAGCAAGGTTTGCCATATACCATACGTGACGGTGTATCCAACAAATACTGCCATTCTGCTTTGGACAGCGTGCGCCAACAACCGGTGTCTTCAATGGTGTTGCCCCAATCATAGAAGATTCCTGAATAATCAATGTTTGTTGAAGATACGCTCATTCCATAATTTGTGGAGGAAGTAGACCATCCGAAGAGCCCCCAAGTATTGTTTACGGCATTGTATCCATGGGTATCATATTGATTATCCTCAAACTTGAATGAGCTTCCATCAAAATACAGGTTGCCCTTGGAAAAATATATCTGCCTGCCTTCAGCATTAACTGTGAACTCTCCAGAAATAGAAATGACATCCATTGGGCATATTGCATTGAATGCCTTTCCGGACGCTCTCACCTTGCTGCCAAAACTGTAGGTGTATATATTAGCCTGGAATATATCAAGTGTCTGATTACTTGCGCTCTCATTCTTGGCCACAGCAGCATATAGGGTCTGTGTTCCCTTCGCATTGGCTGACACATCAGCAAAGGTTACAGCGATATCGCCCATATTACCTTCACCTATGGTAACGCCGTCATTTGTGATATTAAGAACGCACTCATTGCTCATTCCCATCAGCTTTGCTCCGGATATTGCAGCACTGGCCTTCAAACCGGAACAGTTGAGTCTCATAAGGGACGTAGCAAGCGAGAAGTCAGCAATCTGTCCGCTGATTTCAGGTGTCCCAGAAGTATAATCGAGGGTGCCGAAAGCTATGAAAGGAATATCATTTGGTGTGGTGTTGCCTACCTGAGACGAAATATCCACCGTCACAGTACCGTTACTTATTGCTGAAACAGTAGCGTTGCTGTAAACGAGGGTCAACTTTGTCGTACCAGATTGAGGGGCTTTGATATCTTCGCCAGTAAGGACAGCATAATAGTCCCTTCCGTCTTTGAGGGATACTGTGAGTTCGCCAAGGCAGCTGGCTCCGTCATATACGTACACCTTATCTCCAGCACTCCAACTAACTCGAGTGGTGCTTACGAGTCCAGCCTTTGTCTCGTTTCCCTGAGAATATTCTCCCATGATACCGTCAACAGACACTGAAATTGTACCTGCTGACTCCTGCTCAATCTCCTGTAAAGCAATGTCCTTGTTGCAAGAGACCAACGCCATTGCCACTGATGAGAATGTGGCTATAATAATCATTGTGATTTTCTTCATATTGAATTACTTTGATTGTTTCTACTCGTTTTCCTCCTCAAACTCAGTAGGATAGCCAGCACCATCTAGCAGTTGACCAGAAACACTACTGCACAGCACACCTTTGACATTAACTTTAACTACCTCGACCGTGGGGGCTTTGTAGGACATTTTTATGTCTAATATTTCCATAATTGTTTTAATGCTTTGATTATCAGATTAAAATTTGCAGGTGTAAAGATAGGACTATCCGTTATATTTGGCAAACGGATTGATACAAAATAGAGTTATTAGGATGTTTATGTCTAGGTCTTGCAGCTGGATGAACGGTTATCCGCGACAAATTCACCAAGTTTGGGGCGTTAAACATAT
>CALDKD010000115.1 GCA_937898885.1 uncultured Bacteroidales bacterium
CCTCATTCCGACAGCAGCAGAAGCCGAATACAACAAGGCTTCTGCTTTTTTTATGCAATAACTCAGCCCGACCCCACGTTCGCTGTGGCGAACTAAAACAAGGACTCCGCACGGAGTGCGGGCGTTCGAGTCGCCTCATTCCGACAGCAGCAGAAGCCGAATACAACAAGGCTTCTGCTTTTTTTATGCAATAGCCAAGCCCGACCCCGTGTTCGCTTATTTATTTTTATCAGTTGTTTTGCGTTTAGCAGAAAACACTTAACTTTGCACCGCGATTTATCATTGATGCTCGAATGGTGGAATGGTAGACACGAGGGACTTAAAATCCCTTGACCTTTACCGGTTGTGCGGGTTCGAGTCCCGCTTCGAGCACGGAAGGCAGCTGGCTTTTGGCCGGCTGTCTTTCTTTTATGACATAACCTCACCCAAGAAGTCCGCAGTAAAGCGCGGGAATATCAAGACCAGCCTCAAGCTGTGTGTCGATTCCACCGGTGAATCGGGGGTTGCACTCAAGAAAGAAAATGCCGCCAGCCTTATCCACGCGGAAATCCATACCACATACTCCGTGGTAATCTATGTGGTCCAGAATGGTACTGCTTATCTGGCACAGCTCAGGAAAAGACACGCTCTGGCGCGCGGTGGCAGGCCCCTGACCGCGATTTGAGAGCGACTTGTAGCAGCCTGCCTTAAACACCCCATCCCAGCGGAAAGCATCAACACTATAGTCATCGCCGTCAATAAGTTCCTCAATAAGATACCGGTTACCTGGCTCGTGCTCCATAAGTCTCTGCAGAGCCTCACGGCTTTTCGGCCTGTAAACACCAGAGCCTCCAAAGGATTTCTCGCGTTTGAAGATTACGGGATAGTCTGTTACATCGTCTGCGCCTGTGAACATACGCGGTTGCCTGATACCAAGCTCAGCGGCCAGCCTGCTGCACTCCACCTTGCTGTCAAGCATCGCTATCTTCTCTGCCGTATCAACAGGAATAACGATATCCGGTGGCAGACTGCCTTTGAGTCTGGCAAGGGCCAGCTGGCAGCCGATGGGCAGAATCATACGCGGACGGCACGATGCAACTGACTTCAGGAGCTCACGGCGATAGCCTGGCTCATCGCGGAAGGTGTTCTGCGGAAATCCGGCAAGACGCACGTCAAGCCCACGGCCTGCAATGGCATCGCGCACCACAGGGCCGGTAAGCCCCATCGTTCCGAACAAAAGCACATCGCATACATCGGCCATAACATCAGCTGTGATAACTTGCGCAAAAATAGCGCAATCGCACTGCAAAAACTTATTATCAGAGAAGCTATTTTAATGGAAACACCATATTTTTGTAAAAAACATAAAGCAATATGAATTTCAGAAGACTTACAATCATTGCGGCAATGCTGATGACAGGCATCACGATGTCCGCGCAGGACTACCCCGATCCTACCATCCTGAAGGACGGGAACGACTATTATATGACGCACTCCCCGTTCGTGTATCACCCGGGACTGCTCATCTGGCACTCCACGAACCTGACGGACTGGGAGCCTGTATGCCGTGCCTGCCCTGAGTTTGAGGGCTCCGGCTATGCGCCAGAGATAATAAAGCACGATGGCAGATACTTCATCTACTACCCTGCCCTGAACACAAACTTTGTGATATGGGCCGACGATATAAAAGGGCCGTGGAGTAAGCCCATTGACCTTAAGGTGGGCGGCATTGACCCCGGACACGCCGTGGGCGAGGATGGCAAGCGCTATCTGTTCCTGTCAAACGGCAACGCTCCACTGGTGCGCGTCCAGCTGGCCGACGATGGCCTGTCGGTGGTGACGGAGCCTGAGGTCGCATACGAGGGCTGGCAGTTCCCGGCAGAATGGGAGACTGAGGGATTCTGGCTGGAGGCTCCGAAGATTATGAGGCACGGAGAGTATTACTATCTTACCACCGCCGAGGGCGGTACGGCAGGCCCGGCCACCAGCCATATGGTTGTATCGGCGCGAAGCAAGAGCATCCTGGGCCCGTGGGAGAACTCGCCATACAATCCTATCGTACACACATACAGCGCAGAGGAGCCCTGGTGGTCAAAGGGTCACGGCACTCCTTTCGAGGGGCCGGACGGCAAATGGCATATAGTGTATCACGCCTATCCAAACGGCTTCCATACCCTAGGCCGCGTGTCGATAATAGAGCCTATAGAGTGGACCGGTGACGGCTGGTACAAGTCTGCCGACCCGGAGGATATGCAGCCGCTCTTCAGCAATATGGACCTGAACGATGACTTCAAGAACGGTAAGTACGGCTGGCAGTGGGCCAATTGGAAGCTCTCCCGCAGAAGCCCCATTGACAGCAGCCTGAACCTGTGGCTTGCCACCGCTCAGGACAAATCGTACCAGACGGAGGTTAAAGTGCGCGTCAGGAAGGGCGATACAGCCGGAATGCTGCTCTTCTACAACGAGGAGGCATTCACCGGAGTACTTGCCGACAGCAAGAACCTGACCGTCTATTCCGATGCCAAGACAAAGTCAGATATGAGGAACAAGTTCGGAAAGCGCTTCAGAGTGAGGATAACCAACAACGCCAACAAGGTGGAGATTTCAGTAAGGAAGATGCTCAGCCGCAAGTGGGTGGTAATAGCATCGGACATAGATGTCTCAGCCATGCACCATAACACCTACGCAGGCTTCTATGCATTGCGAATCGGTCTGGCGTCAACAGCCGGATTCCCCGATGGATTCAAGAAATTCACATACACTCCTATGGAATAGGTGTTCGTTGTGATGCATTAAGACTCGCGTCGGGCCGGCTATTTATTGCGTTTGGCCTGACGCGCTGCCTTTTTGGCAGCAGCCTCGGCATCGGCACGAGCCTTTGCCATCTTGGTGGTTATCATTATCACACCATTGGCACTCTGCGCTCCATAGATAGACGCTGAGCCATCCTTGATAACCTCTACCGACGACACATCGCTTGGCAGGAGATAGGAGATGTCCTGCATCTCAACCCCATCTACAATAAACAGAGGTTGTGTCACGTCTGAAATAGTGCCTATGCCTCTGATATAGATCTGTGGAGTGGAGCCATCGCCGCCTCCGCGCATAAACACTCCGGGCACGTGACCGGATATGTAGCTCCATAATTGGACTGATCTGTCTTTTCATTGGCCTCAACCTTTGACACAGGGCTGTTCAGATCGTCTTTGCCGATAGTGCCATAGCCCACATTGACCTCATTGCTGCCATCTGCGCCGGCAACCGCCTTAGATGTGCCGCAGGAAGCATACAACATCACACAGGACACAATAAAAAAAGAAAACAGCGTTGAAAACAATCTCTTCATATTTAAATACTTTTGTTAATAGAAGGCAGCGTTGAAATAGTCTATTTATTGCGTTTGGCCTGACGCGCGGCTTTTTTGGCAGCAGCCTCGGCATCGGCACGAGCCTTAGCCATCTTGGTGGTTATCAGAATTGCTCCGTTGGCTCCACGCAGACCATATATCGCAGCAGAGCCACCCTTCACAACCTCTACTTTAGCAACATCGCTATGAGAAAGATATGAGATATCATCCATCACAAGCCCGTCAACCACAAAAAGCGGCTGTGTCTGAGATGTGAATGAGCTCTCACCCCTGATGACAATCGTAGGAGTACCACTGCCTCCGCCTGATACCGATACTCCAGGTACCTTAGCAGCGATGTAATCCCATATATTGGAATAAGCCATTGACTCATTATCGCCTATCTCCACCTTAGATACAGAGCTTGTAAGCTCATCTCTCTTAAGCGACTCATATCCGATATTCACCTCATCGTCAGCGTCTGATGACATCTCAGCCACCTTCGATGACGTCCCACACGAGGTCATTGCCAACACAAACAGACCACCAAGAACCAGTGAGCCGCATACTCCGGAAACAGAACTTCTCATATATCAAACCATTTGCATATCGCAAAGATACAATAGCATCGCATAAAAACAATACATACAGAGGTAAAGGCGCTCAGAAATAGCTCTTATCTGACTTTTTTGTGGCTATAGTTGAAACTTACGCCTTCCGCTGCTACGGTACGGTCAAGAATCACTCCTTTAGCCATACCTCCGAATTTGCGTTTGCCCTCAATCTTGCCGGATAGAATACCGGCGGCTATGTCGCGAAGATCCTGCACGCGCTCCACGGTCTCGGGATTGTCCCCACCGAAGTGACCTGGATACATAGTCTCAATTCCCTTTTCTCTCATCATCTGAAGAGTCTCATCGGCAGTTTTTATGAATGTAGACACATCCAGCGTCATAAGAAGGTTCGTGCTGCCGAATGCATCCCCGCTGAAGGCTACGTGGTTGGTCTCGTCAATAAAAACGACTGATTCAGCCGTGTGGCCGGGTGCATTGAGAACCTCAATGCTACGGTTACCAAGGTCAAACACCTGATGGTTCTTCAAGTAATTGACCGTACCATTGAAGTTATGGAATCTCTGATCCCCACCCTGATCGCCTACCCAGACCTGGTCAAAGCAGCAGACAGCGCCTACGTGGTCAGTATGGTTGTGCGTAAGCACCAGAGTAACAGGCTTGTCTGTGATTCCGGCAACGATTTCATCCAGATCATTGATACGGGTACCCGCATCAATGAGAAGAGCCCTGTCCTCTCCCTCTACTATGTACAGACTCTCATTATAAACCAAATGGCCGTTGCCTACCCACGTATGTTCGTCGAGCGCATGAAAGACCACATCGTCATTCTGAAACACCAGCTGCAGCCCGTCCATATTCAGCGATGACTCATTCTGGCCTCCTCTGTTCCTAAACTCTATAAACAGCAGTGCGGCTACAATCACCAGCACTACAACGCTTTTTACTACTTTCCTACACATTCCCGTTCAAAACATTTGTTCTAATAACGTCAAAAATAATATTTTTTGGGAACTATATACCAGTTAACTACAAATGAAAAGAACGCATCCTATTCGGGTGCGTTTTCATTATTTCGCTCACATATATTTTGGGCCGTCAAAATATCAACATTATTGATTGTTGTATGAGCACATATTTGATTAAGATATGGAGGCAAAATCTTCATAAGCACATCAGCCAAACAGTCAGGACGGCATCGCGAACCGTGCACAATCCGTAAGTATTTCTTACCAG
>CALDKD010000116.1 GCA_937898885.1 uncultured Bacteroidales bacterium
AAGGAGGCTTACTTGCAATTGCCGCAGTCGCACTGCCCGTTGCCGCATTTGCCGTCACCTCCGCATTTGCCTTCTCCGCAACCGCCACAGCCTCCGCAGCCTCCGCAACCGTGTGGATGCAGGGCCTGACTCAACTCTTCCTCGGTAGCAGGGCGTGACTCTATCACGCGGCCTTTGAATGTCAGGTCATCGCCTGCCAGAGGATGGTTCAGATCTACTACCACAACATCGTTCCTAACCTGTGTCACAAGGGCGTTGAAGGTGTGCTCGCCATCGCTCAGAGGAATGACATAACCCTCTTTTACGTGCTCGTCATCGAACTTTCCGTCGCGCTCAAATATTGATTTCTGAAGTTCCAGCACGCTCTCCTCGTCGTATTCACCGTATGCTTCCTTGCAAGGGATATCAAACTCGAAAGTGTCACCTGGGCTAAGTGTCGCCACGTTCTTCTCGAAAAGGTCAAGTGTATAGCCGATGCCTGATATGAATGTGAATGGTCTCTCTTTTGGAGCGCGCTCGTAAAGAGCCGGTTTCCCCTCCTCGTCCTTGATGTAAAGGTCGTAGGAGAGACTGATGAATTTGTGATCTGACATATCTCTTTTGTGTTAATGTTTGCGAAAGTACTCTTTTTAAGCCAAACAGGCAAATTGTCTTATCTTATACCTGTGAGCGGAGCCGACGAGCAGGACTCCGGAGCAGGGATCCCGAGCACCCACGCTACCGTTGAGGCCAGCGCCGATGCCTGCACCATGCTGTGGTTGACCTCGGGATGTACGCCTGCCCCGTACAATACGATAGGGAAGGTACTGGTGTTCCGGTGAGCTATGCGTCTGGTGCCGCGGTTCTCATCCTCTATTGTCCAGCCGGGTGTTAC
Organism: uncultured Bacteroidales bacterium; assembly: GCA_937898885.1. Lineage (GTDB taxonomy): Bacteria > Bacteroidota > Bacteroidia > Bacteroidales > Bacteroidaceae > Colenecus. The sequence continues at coordinate 875 of CALDKD010000116.1, forward strand.
CTCAATCACAATATCGCCGGAGCAAGCCGCGTTCAGCCCGTTCCGGATGCGCTCAGTGCGTGCGCTGATATTTCCGGAGATAAGGTCACGCTGGGTGACGACGCTCTTTATTCCTGTCATCTGCAACAGAAAATCAACGCAGTTCGTGCAAATCTGCTGCATGGAGAGTCTCTGGTCCTCAATAAGCTGATGGTCCAGATACAGATTGGTGTCGTGATAGGCCATAACATATTGTCCTTTCTCGTAGAGTGCGGACAGGTAAAGGTTCAGAAGCGCAGTCACTCTCTCCATGTTTACCGAGCCGGAAGGCATACGCATATCTTGTGCGCTCCTGTCCGGATGGGGCTTGTATCCCGTGGAGGTTACGAAAAAGAGAACGTTGTCAATGCCAACCTCGCCTGATATCTTCCTGATAAGGTTGGCGATGTTGATGTCCAGGCGCACGTATGTGTCCTGCTGCTCAAGGGACTCAATGCCGGTAGCCGAGTTCTCATAACCGCCTGCGTAAAATGTCACTGCCAGCAGGTCGGGGCATTCATCTTTGCCAAGCTCCATTGCCTTGAAGGACTCAAGCGCCATCCGTGTGATGTTGTCATTCGCTACGGGCGATGTCTTCATGCTCCAGGTGTCTCCGCGCCCGAAAGTGTGGTTGAAGGTCTTGGGAATGACAGATGGGTTGTCGTTGATATATGCTCCAGTGGGGAAAACCGGCTTCCACTCGCTTTTCTGCCAGGGCTCGTTGTTGATGTCGTTGGCCCATGACGGAAAGCCGCCGTAATAGCCGGAACTGCACCATTGCCCGTCTGAGTCGTTCATCCAAAGAACCACATCGGCCTCGTGCCCGCCTGCCAGAATGGCCGCATCGCGGTTGGCGGCCACTGAGCATATAAGAGACTTGCCCTGCCCGGCAATCTTTATCTTGTCGGCGATAGACGTGACCTGCAGACGCTTTGGCGAGCTGTGGTCTATTGTGTTGATGCCTATCTCGTCGCTGTCATCTACGGCTCCTGTCAGCATCTGAGTCTTGCGCTCCATCCATCTCTCAGATACGATGCCGTGGTAGAATGGCTCAGTGCCTGTGTAGATTGATGCGATTGCCGAAGCCCTGTCCGGACAGTCAAAGTTGAATGTCGCGTTGGTGAGGTTGTATCCGTTATACCAAAGCTTCTTGAAACCGTCCTCGCCGAAGAGAGGCATCAGCCGCTCGACATACTCGTTGTCCAATTGGTCGATGACTATTCCCACTACAAGTCTGGGGCGGGAATGACTCTTTACATTCTGTGCGGCGGCAGGCATGGCGGAGAGTGCCGTCAATGCCAGAAGAATGGTGGCCTTCCTAGCCTTTTTGTCGAAAAAACCGCTCAGACGCGCATAGCCGGCGCCGTTCCTGAATGCCAGGTGCATATCGCTCAGTGAGCGGAGAGCGAATGAGGCTAGCATCACAAGCGTGGCGGGGGCGATGTACTGAGGTATCTTTCCGCTGAACAGGATAAAAAATGTGAGCAGAATGAAATTCAGGGGCAGGAACACAAATATACGGTTCTTTCTGAGATTGTGAATCAGGAATGGCAGGCAGACAAGCGGAAGTGGGTTAAGGCATAGAATCAGCCAGTTCGTGCCGGTAGTAGGGTGCGAGGAGAAGAAATACAGGAAGCCTATGACGAGTCCGATAATTCCCTGCATTCCGAAAAGAATTATGTCGTATATGAGGAAATGTCTCTTGACGTTCCATTCAATGCAGGATATCAGGATGGTCAGGAGCAACAGCAGTATCATTGCCTGCATAGGGGTAATCAGACAATCCGGAAAGACCACCTTTTCGGGTGGAGCTATCTCCTGACAATCGTTTGCCATTTGACGCACTGTCCCTGCCGTGTCGGTCACTTCCGCATTCTGTGCGAGTTGGAGCAACCTCATCGGGGCAAATGAGGCCTGCCGGTAAGTGATGGGCTGGTCTGCCTCGGCTCCCACCACAAGGTCAACTCCGAAACTGTTCCATGGCTCTATTCCGTTGTACTGATGCAACAGGTCGCGGAATGAGAGAACTGAGTCGGGCAGAGTATATTCTATCTGACCCGCAAAAGCCTGCTCTATCTTGTCCAACGCCATTGTGGCGCAGTTGTTGTAAAGGAAATCGTAGCGGTACATCCTGTTCTGTGGCTTGCAGTTCTCCAGAAGCGCGCCGGCAAGCGCTTTGCCTCCCTCGTTGTCCAGGTTGAGTTCCTGCAGATACACGGAGGTGCCACGCCTCAGGTACTCGCTCAGAAAGACGTTCCACGTGCAGCCTCCCACAAAGTAATCGGTCTCTCCCCTCAGCCATCTGAACAGGAAATGCGGAGAGTTGAAATCAAACAAACCATAATTGTACACTATGTCCGCGCCGGTAGTGATATTCCGCACTCTGATGGCGGTATGTCCGTAAACCTCGTATATGAGCGTTCCCGGAGCACAGGTGACAAGGCTTGTTATGATGCTGTCTGAGGGTTCCTGCACGTTTTCCTGCGCTGTAGCCCTCATGGACGGCATCAGCATAAGCAGTGCCGTCAGGACGGATATGGTGGCGAGACGTCTCATTACATATTTAATATATACACGCAAAATTACAATAAATCCCGCGCCATACGACTCTTTGGGAAAAAAACATTTCCTTTGTACTCTCAAACTTGGAAACTATGAGTCATTTTGTGGCGGATATAGGCAATACGTCGGTCAAGACTGCATTAATGTCGGACGGTCGCGTGACTGTGACGCGCAGGGGATCTGCCCTTGACCCGGAGGTGTGCTCAATAGCCTCAGGAGGTGATGTGTCAATGGGCATACTGTCTTCTGTAAGAGAGCTTACGCAGGATGAGGAGAAAGTGCTGGCGTCGCTAGGATTCCCGGTGCTGAGACTCTGCTGCGATACACATATCCCGTTGAGAATCCTGTATTCCACTCCCCATACACTCGGCCCGGACAGAATAGCCGCCGCGGTAGGGGCGTGGTGCCGGATGCCCGGCCGCAACCTTCTGATTATAGATGCCGGGACGGCGATAACGTACGACGTCGTGACCGCGCAAGGCGAGTATCTTGGAGGTAACATATCACCTGGCTGCAACCTGCGCTTCCGCTCTCTTGCCGAGCATACCGGACGTCTTCCGCTGGTAGGCCCGGACGGCGATATACCACTTACCGGATATACCACCGAGACGGCGATAAGAAGTGGGGTGATGCTTGGAATTCGTAATGAGGTAACCGGTTATGTTGAGCGTCTGTCGCAGATATATGAGTCTCTTTTTGTTTTTTTAACTGGTGGAGACGCGGATTTGTTTGAAATACCAATAAAAAGTGGCATATTTGCAGATGAATTCCTTGTATTGGAGGGATTGGATTCTATTTGCAGCTTCAATGAGAAAGGTTGAGAAACTGTTTCTGATAGCAATCGTTGTGTTCTTCGTCCTGCCGCTGAAGGCTCAGAACGGAACTCTTACGCCTTATTCCAGATATGGCATAGGGCAGCTTGCGGAACAGTCTGTGGGCATAAACAAGGCCATGGGAGGCATCGGCATCGGTCTTCGCGAGCGTAATACACTGAACATTGCCAATCCGGCATCGTATTCAACAGTAGATACGCTTACGTTCCTGTTTGACTTTGGCTTCTCATTAAGCAACTGCAATTTCCAGGAGAATGGTGTGCGGCTGAATGCCCGTAATGCGAGTGTTGACTATATTGCCATGCAATTCCGTATTGTGCGCAATCTTGGCTTTACAATGAGCCTGATGCCTGTCTCCAATACTGGCTATTCGTTCTCTGAGACTTCTGTGATAAGAAGCGATGAGGATGGTAACCTGACGGCCACCAACTCATACGGTGGTGAGGGAGGCCTGCGCAAGGTGGCTGCCGGTCTTGGATGGGCTCCGTTCAAATGGCTCTCTGCCGGTGTGGATGCCGGGTATGTCTTTGGCGATATAACCCACATCATCACAAACCGCTACAATGAGAGTACGGTCTTTACCAAGAACAAGGCGTATTATGCCAGTATGAGGGGCCTGAACCTGGATTTCGGCCTACAGACCGGATTCAATGCGGGGAAGGGCAAGCTCACTCTCGGTCTTGTGTATTCACCTATGACGGCACTCAATGATGATACATACATCCTTGATCAGATTATCAACAGCAGCAGTGTGGAGGAGGTGTCCGATACCGTGCGTATGTCCAATGCCTTCGCTCTTCCCGAGAAGTTCGGCGCAGGACTTACGTACTCGCACGAGAAATGGCTGGCCGGTGCCGATGTCTCTTATGAGAGATGGGGTGGCAGCGGGCTTTTCTTCGGCGAGTCCGGCCGTGACAGAATCAAGGTCTCTCTGGGAGGCATGTATCAGCCGGATAGGAATCACAGGAATCTGTTCCGGAGGTCCTCTTACCGTGCGGGACTCTTTTACAGCCAACCATATTTTAATGTGGGCAATATGGCAGGACCAGTGGAATATGGTGCGTCGGCGGGTATCTCTCTGCCGATAATCAATCACTGGAACAACCTTATAGAGATAAACATATCCGGTCAGTATGTACATTGCAAGCCATCTGCTGCCGGACAGATTACGGAGGATTATCTTAGGCTGAGCATCGGCTTGGCATTCAATGAGCGCTGGTTCACCAAATGGAAGGTGGAGTGATGCTGATTAAACCATTGCGGCTGTTGCTCGTCAAATAGATGTACACGATTATTAACGTCAAAGAAATACGATTATGAGAATGGATTTGAGAAAAGGTCTGCTTGCCGTTACGCTTTTTACCGCTGCTACTGCCTTCGCACAGAAGGGTGTTGAGGACGGCTCCCGCTACGGACATGGTCAGGACAGCATCAAGTGCCTGCAGAATATTAGTCTGTACACTGAGTATGTGAAAACCGGCAACTATATCGATGCATATACAAGCTGGAAGGAGGTGTTCAATGACAGCCCTCTGGCAAGTTCGGGAACATATACAAACGGAACCAAGATCCTTCACTGGCTCATCGCGAACTCCAAGGACGGAGCACAGCAGCTGGCATACGCTGAGGAACTTCAGAAGGTATATGAGCAGCGCATCAAGTATCTGGATAAACTGAATGCGATTTCCAAGAACAAGGCTACTGAGACAGAGATTGTGGGCCTTCAGGCGCACGATTATATCTCATACAACCCCAAGGTTGATATCAACAAGGCTTATGAGCTTCTTCGCAAGGCTGTTGATATGGGCAAGGGCGAGACTACATATTACGTTCTGGGCGACCTTATGAAGATCTCCAACCAGAAGTTCAAGAAAGATGGCGAGGCACACCGTGAGGCTCTGCTTCAGGACTATCTTGATTGCTCAAACTACATCAACTCCGTTATTGCCGGTATCGAGGACGAGAAGATGCTTGAGGCCGCACGTGGAACCAAGGACAACATTGATGCCTACTTCGTGAACAGTGGCGCCGCAGATTGCGAGAGCCTTCAGACAATCTATTCAGCCAAGGTTGAGGAGAACAAGGACAATCTGGAGTATCTGCAGAAGGTGGTAAGCGTGATGGGCATGCTCAAGTGCACATCCTCAGACGCATATTTCGCAGCAGCTGAGTACGCTCACGCGATATCTCCGTCAAGCGAGACAGCAAAGAGCCTTGGATTCATGTATGCCTCAAAGCGTAATGATCTGGAGAAGGCTATGGAGTATTTTGATCAGGCAATCGCTCTTGAGACCGAGGCTTTCAAGAAGGCGGATCTCTATTATACCGCAGCCGCCATCCTGAATCAGCAGAAGAAGGTGTCAAATGCAAAGGGCTATCTGCAGAAGGCCATCCAGCTTAATCCGAACGATGGTAATCCGTACATTCTGCTCGCACAGATGTATGCAGGCAACCATAAGTGGACAAACGAGACCGCACTGAACCAGTGCACGTTCTTTGTAGTCATTGACAAGCTTCAGATTGCAAAGAGAGTTGATCCGAGTGTAGCTGATAAGGCCAATGAGCTTATCCGTACCTATTCCGAGTACACTCCGAAAATCGAGGACCTGTTTATGCTGAACCTCAAGAAGGGTGATCAGGTAAAGGTTGAGGGTTGGATCAACGAGACCACTACGATCCGATAAAATGACTTCTGAGACTGGTTTGGAATCAGTTGTAACTTATAGCAGGACAAACGCCTTGATGGCGCTTGTCCTGCTTTTGCTTGTCTCCTGCGGCGGCCGGGGGAAGCAATTGGGCGAGGCTGTCACCAGCCGCGACTCTATGGCTGTTATGAGCACCGGCAGCATTACGTCGCTCATATCAGAGGATGGTATGATACGGTACCGCATCAATGCTGAGAGCTGGGATGTTTTCGACAGGACCGATCCTCCACGGTGGACGTTTGAGAAAGGGGTCTATCTTGAGGTGCTGGACTCCCTGATGGAGGTGTCATCTCTGATAAAGGCTGATACGGCCTATTATTACAGCGATACGGAGATATGGGAGCTGCGCGGACACGTACACGCCGAGAACCCTCAGAATGAGCGGTTTGACACTGAACTGCTTTTCTGGGACCAGCGCAAGGAGAAAGTCTATTCAGATGAGAGCATCGCCATACGTCAGGAACACCAGATATTATATGGGCGCGGCTTTGAGTCCAATCAGGATTTTACCAGATATACAATACGCAAGTCAGAGGGAGTGTTCCCGATAGCGGAGGAGTGATTTTACGAATGCCGCAATAAAAAGCTCTTTATTATTTATATTAAAATAAAAAAATTGCTACCTTTGTGCGCCCTGAATGAAAAGGGCGCTTTTTTTGATTTGAACAAAATAAAATATTAGAAAATGGCAACATTACAGAAAATCAGAAGTAAGGGCGTTTTGCTGCTGATCGTCATCGGTCTGGCTCTCCTGGCCTTTATTCTTGGTGATGCGTGGAAAATCCTTCGCCCGAATCAGGGTGTGGTGACAGTTGGTGAGGTAAACGGCAAGAGTATCAATGCTCAGGATTATCAGAATGAGGTTGAGAAATACGCCAGTGTCGTAAGATTGCTGACTCAGTCTTCAAGTCTGTCGGAGGATACCTACAACTCAGTTAAGGACGAGGTGTGGAGCAAGATTATCAGCGAGAATATGGTTGGCAAGGAGACTTCTGCCATAGGTCTTAAAGTGACTGACGCTGAGATGCAGGACATTATTGAGGACGGCACAAACTCACTGCTCCGTCAGAGCCCGATATTCCAGAATCCTCAGACTGGAGCATTCGATGTTGATATGCTGAAGAGTTTTCTGGCATCATACAACGAGATGGACCGCTCGGTATATAGCTCAGAGGAGCTCAATTACTACGATGACGTCTACACCTACTGGTGCTATGTGGAGGAGAACCTCCGTCAGACAAGACTTGCCACCAAGTATATGTCACTCGTAGAGGCTTCCGTAATCTCCAACCCGATATCAAGAAAAGACTCATACGAGGCAAGAACCAAGAGATCTGATGTCCTTCTTGCAACTGTTCCTTACACTACCATATCTGATTCTCTGGCTAAGGTTACCACCGCTGACGTGAAGAAGCTATACGATGAGAGAAAGGAGATGTTCAAGATGGCAAGCGAGAGCCGTGACATCAACTACATTGACGTAGAGATTGTACCGAGTGATGCTGACCGTGCCGCTCTTCTTGAGGAGGTGTCCGGTTATGCTGAGCAGCTTGCTGAGACAAACGATGAGCTTGCGTCGTTTATCCGTCTTACCGAGTCTGAGGTTCAGTTCAGCGAGGTTCCAAGCACCGCAGCCGGTCTGCCTGAGGATGTCGCCGCCAGACTTGACTCAGTAAATGGCAATGAGGTGTTCGGCCCATATTACTATGCGGCTGATGACACATACAATGCATTCAAGATTATCTCAACAACAGAGGGCTATGATTCAATCCAGTTCGCAGCCATTCAGGTTCCGGGTGCTGATGAGGCTTCCGTGGCAAATCTTGCCGACAGCATCAATAACGCGATCAGCAAGGGTGGTGATATGGCTGAGATTGCATCGAAGTACTCACAGAGCGGACAGCCGCAGTGGATTTCCTCTATGGATTACCAGGGTTCTGCCCTTACAGGCAACAACGCCATCTATCTGAATAAGATCAACAGTATGAAGAAGGGCGAGACCGCTACTCTGAAGCTTGACAATGTTACTCTGGTTCTCAAGGTATTTGATGTAAAGAGCCCGGTCAGGAAGTACAGCGCAGCCATTGTGAAGCGTGCGGCATACTTCAGCAATGAGACAAGCAACGACACATACAACAAGCTCAGCTCATTCGTTGCCAACAACAATACCGCAGAGCTTCTTGCCGCAAATGCGGAGGAGAACGGCTACAGACTTCTCTCCAACCCGAATTTCCAGAGCTACAGCTACAATGTGGGTGGCGTCAGCAAGTCACATGACGCACTCCGCTGGGTATTCGACTCAAAGCCAGGTGAGGTCTCACGCATCTATGAGGTAGGTGAGAACAGCGATCATCTTCTTGTCGTAGCTCTCAACGGCATCAGCAAGAAGGGTTATCTCGCTCCAGACGACAAGAACGTGATGACTATCCTGCAGCTCGATGCTCTGAAGGATAAAAAAGCAGAGATGATTATGAAGAACTTCTCAGGCGTAAGCAGTATTGATGCAGCCAAGTCAATAGCTGGTGTCAAGATTGATACTGTCAAATACGTCAACTTCTCATCACCTTCATATGTACGCTCAACATTCTCAAGCGAGCCTCTGTTAGGCGCAGCCGTATGCGGACTTGCAAAGGGTGCCACAACAGCTCCGGTCAAGGGCGAGGGTGGTGTCTGGATTGCTCAGAAGCTGTCTGACGACACATATGCCGCAGAGTTCGACGATGCAGCCGAGGCTTCGAGAATGAAGAGTCTGGCTGGCAGGACAATCGCCAATCAGCTGCTTCAGGAACTTTACAACAAGTCAGGTGTTGAGGACACCAGATACAAGACTTTCTAATTTTAGAAGATAAAAGAAGTGGGTCAGGGGGACAGGTACCTTGACCCACTTCTTTTTTATTTGGTGCTGTGACATTGTTGACCGATGCAAAAGAAAAGGTGGGTCAAGGGATCTGTCCCCCTGACCCACCTTTGATTGTCTTAATTATCAATTGTTCTCCGGACGGAGCTTGCGTACAACCGCGCCGGTCTGCCACATCTCGCTGTCGCGGAGTGCCTGAAGCTCTTTCTCAAGACCCTCGCGATAGTCTGGCTTCGAGTTGCTGTCAATGGATATCTGAGCCTCGTTGCCGCACTTTACATTGGCATAGAGCTTCTCAACAACTGGCTTGATGGCATCGTGGAACGGGCCCATCCAGTCTAGAGCGCCACGCTGGGCGGTGGTTGAGCAGTTTGCATACATCCAGTCCATACCCTTGGCTGCGAACAGCGGCATAAGTGACTGTGTGAGCTCCTCGCAGGTCTCGTTGAAAGCCTCAGACGGTGTGTGGCCATTCTCGCGAAGAACCTCGTACTGAGCCAGCAGGAGTCCCTGGATAGCGCCCATCAGTGAGCCGCGCTCGCCGGTGAGGTCTGATGTAGCCTCGCGGATGAATGTTGTCTCAAACAGGTAACCGGAACCGATACCGATACCGAAAGCCAGAACCTTCTCCAGTGCGTGACCTGATGCGTCCTGATATACAGCGTATGAGCTGTTAAGTCCGCGACCCTCTACGAACATTGTCCTGAGTGAGCGGCCTGAACCCTTAGGAGCAACCATGATGACATCAATATCCTTTGGTGGAACAACACCTGTACGGTCGTTCCAGGTAATTGCGAATCCGTGTGAGAAGTACAGTGTCTTACCTGGGGTAAGGTGCTTCTTGATGGTCGGCCACAACTGCATCTGTGCGGCGTCTGACAGAAGCATACATACTATTGTACCTTTCTCGGCCGCCTCCTCGATAGAGAACAGAGTCTGTCCCGGTACCCATCCGTCTGCCACAGCTTTCTCGTATGTCTTTCCCTGACGCTGGCCAACGATTACGTTGAAGCCGTTGTCACGCAGGTTGCAGGCCTGACCAGGTCCCTGTACTCCGTAGCCGATGACTGCGATTGTCTCATTCTTAAGAATCTCACGGGCTTTCTCCAATGGGAATTCCTCACGTGTCATAACCTCTTCGATGACACCTCCAAAATTCATTTTTGCCATAATAGTAAGTATTTAGCGTTAATTGTCCTTATTTCCATATATTGCATCCATCTTCTCGATGTACTCGCTCACGTGCTCGATGCGTGCCCTGGTTATAGCCACACGTCCGGAGCTTACATATTGGAGCAGCGCATCCATCTTGCTCAACTCCTGATTCAACGCGAGAATATCGTTGGTGCGTCCTGTCTTCTCAATGACGGAGTAGGTGGGATTCACCTCTATTATTATCGCGCCGTATTTGCGGATTACCTCAGATATGGCAGGATTTGCTGTAAGCACTTTGGTCTTTATCTTGTAGAGAGCAACCTCCTGCATGAATATCTCGTCGTCAGTAAAGTACTGGCACTGCAGAACATCTACCTTCTTCTCAATCTGATTGACAATCTTCTCTATGATGTCCTCGTCAGCATATGCCGTGATGGTGTATCTGTGCACGCCCTCTATTGATGATGCCGATACGTTCAGACTCTCGATGTTTATCTGTCTGCGGGTGAAGACTGATGTTATCTGATTCAGTACACCGGCTATGTTCTCCGAATGTACTATCAACGTGTATAGCTTCTTGTCGTTATCCATATCGCCTTTGTGTCAGATATTGCAAATCATACGGTCAACTGCAGTCCTGGCCGGTATCATCGGCAGTACATTCTCTTCCTCCTCGCAGATAGTCTCCAGCAGGAACGGGCCGTCTGTAGCGAACATCTCGCGTATGGCATCCTCCAGCTCGTTGCGGTCTGATACCATTCTTGCCTTGATGCCATAGGCTGAGGCTATCTGAACATAATCAGGGTTCACCATTTTTGTGCAGGAGTAGCGCTTGCCGTAATTGAGCTGCTGCCACTGGCGCACATTGCCAAGGAAACTGTTGTTGAGCAACACGATTTTGACTGCGGCTCCGGTCTCCATAATGGTGCCCAGCTCCTGAATGCTCATCTGAAGGCTGCCGTCGCCTGTAAACAATACAACTGGACGCTGCGGCGCACCGTAGGTGGCTCCAATCGCGGCAGGCAATCCGAATCCCATTGTGCCGAGTCCGCCTGATGTTATTATGCTGCGGGGCTTGCGGTACTTGAAATACCTGGCCGAGAACATCTGGTTCAAGCCTACATCGGTGGTCATCGCCGTATTCTCATCGCTCAGGCTGCTTACTGTGCTCACAACCTCGCCCATCTTGAGTGGTCCGGCATTTGGGTGCAAGGCGTTCTTAATGACCTTCTCGTATTCCTCCTTCCTGTATGTGTCAAAACTCTCTATCCACTCCTTATGCTCCGACTGCTGTATCAGCTCTGTCACCATTCTGAGGGTACGGCGGCAATCTCCTAAAACTGTTACATCGGGCTTAACGTTCTTGCCGAACTCAGACTTGTCTATGTCAAAGTGAATTATCCTGGCCTGACGCGCGTAGTACTCAAGCTGTCCGGTCACACGGTCGTCAAAACGCATTCCTATAGCTATGAGCAGATCGCACTGGTTCGTCTGAATGTTGGGCGCCATATTACCGTGCATTCCAAGCATTCCCATATTGAGGGGGTGGTCTGTGGGAAGTACCGAAAGGCCCAGAAGCGTGCGCGCGGCCGGCAGTCCGCCTTTCTCAATAAACGCCTTGAACTCCTCCTCGGCCTGTCCTATCTCTATTCCGTGTCCGGCAAGAACCAACGGCTTTTTAGCGTTGTTGATTAACTCTGCGGCCTGCTGTATCTCCTCCGGGTTTGGCTCTGGTGAGGGTATGTAGCTGCGTATATATTCAATCTTCTCAGGCTTGTAGTCGATGAACGCATCCTGCGCTGTCTTGGTGAAGTCCAGTACAACTGGCCCAGGTCTGCCAGAGCCTGCAATATAGAAAGCCCTTGCCACTGCCCAGGCTATATCCTCGGCGCGCCTTATCTGGTAGCTCCATTTGGTGATAGGCTGGGTTACACCCACTAGGTCTATCTCCTGAAAAGCATCTGTTCCCAATGACGCGGTGCTTACCTGTCCGGCAATCACTACGATAGGGGTGCTGTCAAGCATTGCATCGCTGATGCCGGTTATGGTGTTTGTCGCTCCCGGGCCGCTGGTCACTATAGCCACTCCGGTCTTGCCGGATATACGGGCATATCCCTGTGCGGCGTGTGTGGCGGCCTGCTCGTGACGAACCAGTATCTGCCTTATATCGTCGCGATGGCTGTAGAGTGAGTCAAACACGCGTACCACTGTTCCTCCCGGGTAGGCGAACAGAGTGTCAACACCCTCGTTCAGCAACGATTTTATCAGTGCCTCGGCACCGGTTATCTTCTTCTCCATTCTTTAGTCAATCTGTCTGATTCCACCTTTGTCGGCCGATGTCACCATGCTGGCGTATGCCTTCAGGCTCTTCGGTATCACCCTGTCGCGGGTGAGCGGACGCATAGGTCTTGCGCTAAGCTCCTCATCGGTGAGGCGCACGTTGATGGAGCGTGCCGGAATGTCAATGTCAATGATGTCGCCGTCAACAATCTTGCCGATGTTGCCTCCTGCGGCCGCCTCGGGTGATATATGCCCTATGCTGAGGCCCGATGTGCCACCACTGAAGCGTCCGTCGGTAATCAGCGCGCACTCCTTGCCCAGATGGCGTGACTTTATATAAGAGGTGGGGTAGAGCATCTCCTGCATACCCGGGCCGCCTTTCGGACCCTCGTAGGTGATTACCACCACATCGCCTGCCTGAACCTTTCCGCCAAGAATGCCTTCTGATGCCGCCTCCTGTGAGTCGAATACCTTGGCAGGACCTGAGAACTTCCAGATGCTCTCATCCACGCCGGCTGTCTTGACAACGCATCCGTCTATGGCGATGTTGCCTTTCAGTATGGCCAGGCCGCCGTCCTTTGAGTAGGCGTTTGCCAGATTGCGGATGCAACCGCCATTACGGTCGGTATCCAGCTCGTTGTACTGGCACTCCTGCGAGCCAAGCTCGTTGCTGAACCTGTTGGCGGGGGCGGTGCTGTAGATGCGCCTCGCCTCAGCATCAATGCCGGCCTTGGCTATATCGTATTTTGATGTCAGCTCACCGTAGCTCATTCCGGTAACGTTCATTGCGTCGGTATGAAGCAAGCCTCCGTCTGACAGTTGCTTGAGGATGTTCAGCACACCACCGGCGCGCCCTACATCCTGCACGTGATACTTCTGCGTGTTCGGAGCCACTTTGCAGAGACAAGGCACCTTGCGCGACAGACGGTCTATATCGTCCATCTTGAAGTCAACGCCTGCCTCACCGGCTACTGCCAGCAGATGCAGTACCGTATTGGTGGAGCCTCCCATGGCTATGTCCAGCGTCATTGCGTTCTCGAAGGCTTTCTTTGTGGCTATGCTGAGCGGCAGCAGCGAGTCATCGCCCTGCTCGTAATACCTCATTGCGTTTTTTACTATAAGGGCGGCCGCGTCCTTGAAGAGCTGGATGCGGTTCTTGTGTGTGGCAAGGATGGTGCCGTTGCCTGGCAGTGAGAAGCCCAGTGCCTCGGTCAGACAGTTCATCGAGTTTGCTGTGAACATTCCTGAGCAGCATCCGCAACCCGGACAGGAGTGACGCTCAATCTGCTCCACATCGGCATCGGATACGGAGTCGTCGGCTGAGAGTATCATTGCGTCAATCAGGTCCAGATGACGGCCGTTCCACTCACCGGCCTCCATAGGGCCGCCGCTGACGAATACGGTTGGGATGTTGAGGCGCATTGTGGCCATAAGCATTCCCGGGGTTATCTTGTCGCAGTTGCTGATGCATACCAGCGCGTCGGCCTTGTGCGCGTTGCACATATACTCTACGCTGTCGGCTATGATGTCGCGCGAGGGCAGTGAGTAGAGCATTCCGTCGTGGCCCATCGCAATGCCGTCGTCTATAGCTATTGTGTTGAACTCAGCGGCGAAGCAGCCAAGCCTCTCTATCTCTTTTTTTATGAGCTGTCCGGCCTCGTGCAGATGCACGTGTCCTGGTACAAACTGGGTGAATGAGTTGGCTATGGCAATAACGGGCTTTCCCATCTGCTCCGGTCTCATGCCGTTTGCCACCCAAAGGGCGCGGGCTCCGGCCATTCTTCGCCCTTCTGTGCACTGGGCGCTTCTGAGTTGAATCTTCATAATTGTTCCTGTTTACAAAAAAGCCCTTCTCTCTGTTTCAGGAGAAAGGCCTTATCTTGTCTTGTCTTTGGTGTACCTTACTCCTGACATAATGGCTCTACGACCACCACGCCTACGTGATATACGGATACTATTGCTGACAAAATCATTTCAAATACCTTTATTTGGCAGCAAAATTACAAAATTCTCTGGGGATTGCAAACATTTTGATGTGATAATGGTACAATGTTTGGTTTTTATTACAACAGATGGACACGCCTTATCGGAGATGACCCCTTTTGAGACCGCCGTTCGCTTCGTTCTCTTCCCTTCCCACCGCTAACGCGGCGGGCCCCTCCCTCTGACGCGCCGAGGGTGGCGTGGGTCTCAAAGAGGTCATCCCCGATAAGGCTTTTGCTGTTGAGGTTCGTAATAATCTTTAAAGAACGTATTACTTTTTGTTAAATCGCGGATAATGTGGATGGGATAGGTTACATTTGCAATATATCAAAACCAGTAAGTTGAAAATGATGAATTTAGCGGTTACGGGAAAATCATTTCTATTGGCTGCGATGGTGTTGATGGCGGTGTCGGTTGATGGTGCCAATGGGGCTGTGAGGCGAGATAAGGATAATGGTAATGCTTGTGTTGAGACGGGACATGAGTATGTCGATATGGGGCTCAGCGTCAAGTGGGCTACTTGTAATCTAGGGGCTGAGGTGCCGGAGGACTATGGATGGTATGTCGCGTGGGGCGAGACGGGAGGTGGAGATTGTTATGAATGGAGCACCTATAAGTATTGTAAGGGAGATTACGACAGGCTGACAAAATATTGCGCCAAGGGTCAGAGTGAGTTGTATGGCTTCGATGGCTTTGCGGACGACAAGAGCCTTTTGGAAAGGAAGGACGATGCCGCCAGTGCCAACTGGGGCGGAAAGTGGCGTATGCCTACGCCAGCGGAATGGGATGAGCTTTTGAATTCCGACAATTGCCTGTGGATATGGACAACCTTGAATGGGGTGCCTGGCTATAAGGTTGTCAGCAAGAAGATTGCGGGCAATGCCAATGACAGAAGGAAAGGATTGTCCGAGAGGTCAATTTTCCTGCCGGCCGCCGGTTTCCGGGACTCGTATTATCATCTGAATGCAGGTGACGAGGGCTATTACTGGTGTTCTGCCAATTACAGGACAAATCCGTTCAACGCCTGGTACGTCCGGCTTTATTCATCGGATTACTTCAAGCACTATGCTAACCGCAAGAACGGCTTCTCAGTCCGTCCGGTCTGCCCTTAGTGCTCTGGCATCGCTTTTCCTTGCGACGGTATTGCCCAGCAGACCTGTGTCCTGCCAGTCGCGTTAAGGTGTTAAGGTCTCAGTGCCGTCCACACCTTGTGTGATGCCGCTCCTACGGACTTGATACCGTAATTCGGGTTGGCGCAAAGTCTCTTGAGGTCGCGTGAGGCACCGGCCCGGCTGATGGAATTCAGGCAGACGTAATCGGTAAGAGTCAGTATGCTGTGAGTCTCCAGAAACTTGCTTGCGCGGCTTGCACGCTCCTTAAATGTGTATTTAAGATGGGCGGATACAACGCTCTGGTCCACACGCTCAAATGTTGTCGCTTTTCTGAGCTTCTCAAGAAATGCCTTGTCTGGCCTGAAATTGACAGTCTTTATCTTGATGCTACGGTACGACATATCCTTTTTGTTGTCGGTCAGCTCATTGGGCTTGTCGTCATCGAATGCGAGTGACAGCGAGAACACACCCAGACCGTTGACTTTTATGGTATGCCCCTCGCTCAATGCTGTGGTCAGCGCCTGTGGCAGAGTGCTCAGCACGCCGTCTATCACACCAATGGGGAATGCGTGTGAGTAATCTTTGATCATCTCGGCCATCCTGGCGTTGTCAAACATATTATACGTCTTTACATTAGGGTATATTTTCCGCTTCTTGCCCTTGTCGAAGTTCAATTCATGCAACTCGTATTTTACCATATCGTTTATATAAGTTTAGTTCCAAGCCTTGAAACGTATGTTCTAAACTTTGGAACGTATATTCCAAGCCTTGAAACTTACGTTCCAGACCTTGGAATATAGCGTCCACGGAGCAAAGGTAAGACATTTCTTGGCTAATTGTACTTTTGCTGTAAGTGTAATTAAGCGGCTTACGGGACGTTTACGTAAAAACGTGCCCTCGCAATTTTATGGCGATTTGTGATATTGGCCTTGTCTTTTTGGAAAAATTACTAACTTTGCAAAATTGGCACGAAAGGGGCTGATGGCAGGCTTTTTGTAGCTTACTTACCGGCAGGGTAGTGCCTACGGGTTAATAATTGCAGAAAAAAGTAATAAGATATGGGTTTCAACGAGATAATCGGAAAACTGTTTGGCAATAAGGCCACGCGTGATAATAAGGAGATTCAGCCTTGGGTAGAGAAGATAAAGGCGGCATATCCCAAATATGAGGGTTTGACGAACGATGAGCTGCGTGCGGCATCGGCAGAGATCCGCCGCAAGGTGCAGGACTTTGTCATACCTGAGAAGAAGGCTGTGGAGGAGCTGAAGGCAAAGGTTGAGCAGACCGAGCTTGAGGACCGTGAGCCTCTGTTCAATCAGATTGACAAGCAGGAGAAGGATATCCTGGACCGCTACGAGGTTGTTCTTGACGAGGTGCTTCCTGATGTGTTCTCAATCATCAAGGAGACTGCCCGCCGTTTTACTCAGAATGAGGAGGTTACGGTTACTGCGAATGATTTTGACCGCGACCTTGCGGCACGTCACGACTTTGTGCGCATTGAGGATGACAAGGCCGTCTATTCAAACCACTGGGAGGCCGGCGGCAATGACACCGTATGGAATATGATTCACTACGATGTGCAGCTGTTCGGCGGTGTGGTTCTGCATAAGGGCAAGATTGCCGAGATGGCTACCGGTGAGGGTAAGACTCTTGTGGCCACTCTGCCGGTGTTCCTGAACGCTCTGACAGGTAATGGCGTGCACGTGGTTACGGTGAACGACTATCTGGCCAAGCGTGACTCTGAGTGGATGGGGCCGCTCTATATGTTCCACGGCCTGTCGGTGGATTGCATCGACAAGCATCAGCCTAACTCCGAGGCACGCCGCAACGCATACCGTTGCGACATCACTTTCGGTACCAATAACGAGTTCGGCTTTGACTACCTGCGTGACAATATGGCAGGACATCCGTCGGAACTGGTACAGAGAGGTCATAATTATGCTATTGTCGATGAGGTTGACTCCGTGCTGATTGATGATGCGCGTACACCTCTTATTATATCAGGTCCTGTGCCGAAGGGTGAGGACCAGCAGTTCGAGCAGCTCCGTCCGCAGGTTGAGCAGTTGTTCGAGGCTCAGAAGAGACTGGCCACACAGTTCCTGGCTGATGCCCGCAAGAAGGTTGTGTCTGAGAATCAGGACGAGGTGGCCGAGGGCTTCCTGTCACTCTTCCGCAGCTTCAAGGCCCTGCCTAAGAACAAGGCTCTCATCAAGTTCCTGAGCGAGCCGGGAATGAAGGTGGGCATGCAGAAGACCGAGGAGATTTATATGGAGCAGCAGAACAGGCGTATGCCTGAGGCTGTTGAGCCGCTCTACTTTGTGATTGATGAGAAACTGAACAGCGTTGACCTTACGGACAAGGGCGTTGAGCTTATCAGCGGCACCCAGCAGGATCCGGAATTCTTTATCCTGCCCGACATCGCCTCGCAGCTCTCAGAGCTTGAGGCTCAGACCGACATCAGTCAGGAGGAGCGTCTGGCACGCAAGGATGAGCTGCTTACCAACTATGCTGTAAAGAGCGAGCGCATCCATACAATCAACCAGCTTCTCAAGGCGTATGCCATGTTTGAGAAGGATGTTGACTATATTGTCACCGAGGATGGCAAGGTGAAGATTGTGGATGAGCAGACGGGCCGTATCATGGAGGGCCGCCGCTGGTCAGACGGCCTGCATCAGGCTGTTGAGGCAAAGGAGCGTGTCACCATCGAGGCGGCTACGCAGACATTCGCCACCATCACACTTCAGAACTACTTCCGTATGTATCACAAGCTGGCCGGTATGACCGGTACCGCCGAGACAGAGGCCGGTGAGTTCTGGGATATATATAAGCTTGATGTGGTTGTGATCCCTACGAACAAGCCCATCGCGCGTAAGGATATGAATGACCGTATCTACAAGACGAAGCGCGAGAAGTACAAGGCTGTCATAGAGGAGGTCGTTCGTCTTGTTGAGGCGGGCCGTCCTGTGCTGGTGGGTACTACGTCGGTAGAGATAAGCGAGCAACTGAGCCGTATGCTTACAATGCGCAAGATTGAGCATAACGTGCTGAACGCCAAGCTGCACCAGAAAGAGGCCGACATCGTTGCCAAGGCCGGCCAGCGAAGCATTGTGACCATCGCCACCAATATGGCTGGCCGTGGTACCGATATCAAGCTCAGCGATGAGGTTAAGGCCGCAGGTGGTCTGGCTATCGTAGGCACAGAGCGTCACGAGAGCCGTCGTGTTGACCGTCAGCTGCGAGGCCGTTCCGGACGTCAGGGTGATCCGGGCTCGTCAGTATTCTTCATATCTCTAGAGGATAACCTGATGCGTCTGTTCGGCTCCGAGAAGATTGCTCCGCTGATGGACAAGATGGGCCTTCAGGAGGACGAGATGATTGAGAACAGCTTCATAACCAAGCGTATCGAGCAGGCTCAGAAGAAAGTTGAGGAGAACCACTTCGGCGTGCGTAAGCGTCTGCTTGAGTACGATGACGTGATGAACAAGCAGCGTACGGTTGTCTATGAGAAACGTCGTCACGCATTGATAGGCGAGCGTATCGGAATGGATATCGCCAATATGATATGGGACAGGTGCTCCGTGATTGTTGAGCGTAGCGCTGACTATGAGTCACTGCAGATGGAGCTGTTCCGCATTCTGGCCATTGAGACTCCGTTCTCTGAGCAGGAGTTCCATACGTTGAAACAGGATGATGCCGCGGAGAAGGTGTTTGAGGCTGCAATGGACAATTACAAGCGCAAGTGCGAGCGCCTGTCACAGATTGTGAATCCGGTGATCAAGCGCGTATATGAGGAGAGCGGCGACCGTTACGAGAATATCCTGATTCCTATAACTGACGGACGCAGGCTTTATCAGATTCCTGTAAATCTGAAGGCCGCATACGAGAGCGACGGCAAGGAGGTGGTCAAGGCATTCCAGAAAGCCATACTGCTGCATACCATCGATCAGTGCTGGAAAGAGAATCTGCGCGAGCTTGATGAGCTGAAGCATTCTGTTCAGAACGCAAGTTATGAGCAGAAGGATCCTCTGCTTATCTTCAAGCTGGAGTCTGTCAACCTGTTCGACAATATGGTTGACAAGATGAATGACCAGACCGTATCGATTCTGATGCGAGGCCAGATTCCTGAGCCGGATCCAAGCCAGGTGCGTGAGGCTCCTGCAGAGAACCGTGCGCCACGTCGTCAGCAATACACCGAGAACAAGGCTCAGCTTGGTGATCCGAATCAGCAGGCCGCCGCAGGCCGTGATACCCGTCAGCAGGTGCGCGAGCCGATCAGGGTTGACAAGACTCCGGGCCGTAATGATCCCTGTCCTTGCGGCAGTGGCAAGAAGTATAAGAACTGTCACGGAGCGATGTAAGCTATTGGCTGTTGGCTGTTGACGGCCGTGAGAATTTGAGAATGTGTAATTATTGATATGAAGATATGGAATTCAGTGAGTCTGCTGTCAGAGAGATGACAAGTACTGTCAAAAAGGCGTTGAAGGGGTATATGATGCAGTCTGAGACGCCGCTGGTTACCGACATTCATCTGCAGCCTTTGCGGGAGACCGGTGAGCTGGCCGTCATGGATGATGACCGTGAGCTGGCCCGCTCAACGGTATCTGAGATTGCGGAGGTGGCCGAGGCTGAGTTCTATTCAATAATGGAGGGGGTTCTCCGTAAGATACTGCAGAATATCAATTCCGAGACTCCGCTGGATTTGCTCAATATCTGGAAACCTTACTCGTTTGTCCTGACTGATGATGAGGGCGAGACCATATCGGACTTTATGCTGTTCGATGATGAGACCCAGCTTGTAAGCCAGACTCTGATGGACGGGCTTGACGAGGATCTTGAGAAATTCCTCAAGGAGCTCCTTCCGGACTGATCCCCGCACCTGATTTGTTGAATATATGTGCCAATATACTAAAAAAGTATAAATGTTGGCTTCTGGGCGGAAAACTCCTTGCGTGGTGCAAAGTTTTCCAGTAATTTTGCGGCGTGATAGTCGCTACATTAGATAGAGAGGAGGTAAGACCTGTCATAATAAAGACAGCGCTTCAGATGTTTCTTACGAAGGGTATAGACTCCGTTCGTATGGATGACATCGCATCGGAGCTCTCAATTTCCAAGCGTACGCTTTACGAGATGTTCTCCAGCAAGGAAAATCTGCTGCTGGAGTGCTTTGAGTTGCACACATCAATGATGCGCGCACGTATTTGTGAGGAGTTGTCCGACGGCCTTGACGTGCTTACCGTAACGCTGCACTATCTGGAGATGATGATAGCGGAGTCAAGGAAGGCCGGTTTCGTGTTCTTCTCCAATCTGGACAAGTATCCCACATTCAAGGAGAGAATGGACTCGCAGACAGCCGCAATACACGACCATTTCCGTAAATACATTGAACTGGGCATATCACAGGAGGTTTTCCGTGGCGATTTGAGCGTTGACATCGTGCTTCAGGCATTCGCGTCTATGGGAAAGCTGATATCGACTGAGCATTCAAAGGGAACCGCGTCGTTTGAGTCTCTTGTCAACTCTACGGTGATAGTGCTTTTCCGAGGCATCGCCACCAAGAAGGGAATGGAGAAATTAGAGGAGTATAGATTTAAATTCAGTAATAAGTGATGAAGAGTTTTTTTAGATGGAGAACGGCTTCCGTCGTAGCTGTGGCTATGGCGGTCTTGTCGTGTCCGGCAGCCAATGCCCGGGAATCGCTCACGGCGGGCGAGGGGGAGCCTGTGTCTTTGACGTTAGACAAGGCTATTGAGATTGCTCTTGCGGAGAACCCTACCATTCTTGTGGCCAATCAGCAGATTCAACTGAAGGAGGTAAGCCGCAAGGAGGCCTGGCAGAATCTGTTGCCATCGGCCGATTTGTCCGGTACGGTACAATATACCGTTCTCGCCGCGGAGATGAAACTGAACGGTCAGTCGTTCAAGATGGGTAAGGATGATACTTATACCTGGAACGGTCAGGTACAGGTGTCGCTTCCTATATATGCCCCGACCATTTATGCGACGATGAATCTGACCAAGACGGATTTGGAGAACGCCGTGGAGCAGAGCCGCAGCTCGAAGCTGGATCTGATCAATCAGGTTACAAAGGCATACTATCAGCTGATTCTGGCTCAGGACAGTTATGACGTGCTTCAGAAGAGCTACGAGCAGAGCAGCCGCAACTATGAGCTCATCAAGAATATGTATGAGCTTGGCAGTGTGAGCGAGTACGACAAGATAAGCGCTGAGGTTCAGATGCGTGGCCTGCAGCCAACTGTCATCTCCGCACGCAATGCCGTGAATCTTGCAAGACTTCAGCTGAAGGTTCTGATGGGAGTTACATCCGATGTCGAGTTTGTTGTTGACGGCAGTCTGGAGGATTACGAGGATGATATGTCAACGGACTTGTTCCTTGCCGAGAACTGCTCTCTGGAGAACAATACCTCACTCAGACAGCTGAGGCTGAACGAGAATATGCTTCAGCAGACACTTAAGATGCAGAAGACAAGTTTCCAGCCTACACTCGCGCTGGTAGGCTCGTATGCCCTTCAGTCTTTGTACAATGATAACCTGAGGCTTGGCAATTATGATTGGGGTAAGAGCTCATCGCTGGTCCTCTCTCTGTCAATACCTATTTTCAAGGCATCGAACTTTACAAAGCTCAAGAGTACAAAGCTGCAGATCAGCCAGCTGGCCGAGAACCGCGATTATACCGAGCGTCAGCTTGAGATGCAGGTGCGCAGCTATGTTGATAATATGAATGCGAGCGCAGAGCAGGTGTCAAGTAACAAGGAGGCTGTGGCTCAGGCGCAGAAAGGTTATGATATAGCAAAAAAACGCTACGAGATTGGTGGCGGAACCATACTTGAGCTTAACAACTCAGAGGTGGCTGTGGTATCGGCGCAGCTTACATACAGCCAGGCTATATATGATTATCTGGCAGCCAAGGCAGACCTTGACAAGGTGCTTGGAAAAGATGACTTGATTATTAAGAATGAGAATAAATAAAACAAGATATGAAAGCAATTAATTATTTCATTGCGGCTTTTGGCCTGGTGGCTGTATGCGCCTCTTGTCAGGACAAGTCAAAATCTGATGATGCGGTCAAGGCAGATGTCAAGCCGCTGGTAAAAGTAGCTACAGTAAGTGTTGAGTCTGTTGATCAGCTCCAGGTCTATTCCGCCACAATTGAGGGCGATGTAAAGAACAATATCGCTCCTTCGGCTCCGACCCGTATTGACAAGATTCTGGTTGAGGTGGGCGATAATGTACGCAAGGGCCAGAAGCTGGTTCAGATGGATGAGGCTAACCTGCGTCAGCTTGAGCTTCAGATAAAGAATCAGGAAGTGCAGTTCAACCGTACCGACGAGCTCTACAAGGTAGGTGGCGTGTCAAAGGCTGAGTGGGACAATATAAAGATGTCTCTCGATGTGAACAGGACCGCTTATCAGAACCTGCTTATAAACACTCAGCTGGTAAGCCCGATTGACGGAGTGGTTACGGCACGAAACTATGATAATGGCGACCTTTACAGCGGTCAGCCGGTGCTGGTGGTTCAGGCCATCTCTCCTGTCAAGCTGAAAATCAACGTCTCAGAGCAGTATTTCTCGCGCGTAGGGCTGAATGATGCGGTATCAATTGAGCTGGACGCATATCCTGGCCAGACTTTCACCGGTAAGGTGTCACTTATATATCCGGCCATTGATGCGGCTACCCATACATTCCCGGTAGAGATTACCATCAACAACTCAGAGCGCAAGCTTCGTCCAGGCATGTACGCGCGTGTTACCCTCAACCTTGGAACCGAGAATCACGTTGTCGTTCCTGACATAGCTGTCGTAAAGCGTGCGGGCTCAGGTGACCGTTACGTATATGTATATGAGAACGGCAAGGTGTCATATAATAAGGTGGTGCTCGGCCAGCGTATGGGTGACCGCTACGAGCTTGTGTCGGGTGTTCCGGACAATGCGGTGATAGTAGTTGCCGGTCAGAACAAGCTGACCGACGGAATGGAAGTTGAGGTGGAAAAGTAAATCCCGTTAAGAGATGAGTCTATACGAAGGTGCGGTCAAACGACCGATTATGACGGCTCTCTGTTTTGTAGCCGTTGTGGTCTTCGGTATTTTTTCATATACGAAACTGCCGATAGACCAGTTGCCTGACATCGAGTCGAATACCATTATGGTGTTCACATACTATACCGGTGCCAGCGCGTCTGATATTGAGAACAACGTGACACGTCCGCTTGAGAGTACGCTGAACAGCTGCAGCTACATCAAGCATATCACATCAAAGTCTTCAGAGAACGTATCGGTCATTACTCTTCAGTTTGAGTACGGCCACGATATTGATGACCTGACGAACGATGTGCGAGACAAGCTTAATATGATATCAATGCAGCTGCCTGACGATGCTCAGACACCGATTCTGTTCAAGTTCGATACCAGTATGCTGCCTATCATGATGCTTTCCGTACAGGCAGGTGAGAGCCAGTCGGCCCTTTACAAGATTCTGGACGAGAACATCGCAAACCCGCTGGCGCGTATTCCCGGCGTAGGTACGGTATCTATCGCCGGTGCTCCGGAGCGCGAGATATATGTCTATTGCGATCCTGCCAAGCTTGAGGCGTACAACCTGACAATTGAGAGCATCAGCGCCCTCATCGGCGCCGAGAACCGCAATGTGCCTGGCGGTAACATTGATATAGGTAATGAGAGCTTCTCCCTGCGTGTTGAGGGTGAGTTCGCGGATCCTCAGGAAATGCGTCATCTGGTGCTGGCGTCTGTAGGCGGCAGAAACGTCTATCTGAGCGATGTGGCCAACATCGTTGACCGTACTCAGGAGCGCGCTCAGGAGACATACAGCAACGGTGTCCAGGGTGGTATGATTATCATACAGAAGCAGACCGGTGCCAATACGGTGGAGATTTGCAATAAGGTGATGGCAGCCCTGCCGGAGCTTCAGAAGAATATGCCGAGCGATATCAAGCTGGGTATAATCAACGACGGTTCGGAAGACATCATCCAGACTGTGAACTCTCTGGCCGAGACAATCATCTACGCATTGCTCTTCGTTGTGCTGGTGGTATATTTCTTCACCGGACGTTGGCGTGCCACAGTTGTCGTGTCCGTGACTATTCCTTTGTCACTGATCGCGTCGTTCATCTATCTGGCTGTGACAGGCGGCTCACTGAACATCATCTCGCTGAGCTGTCTTACCATAGCCATCGGTATGGTTGTGGATGATACCATCGTTGTGCTGGAGAACATCACCACGCATATTGAGCGAGGCGCTGACCCGAAGCAGGCCGCCATACACGGTACGAACGAGGTGGCCGTATCGGTTATGGCATCAACCCTGACAATATTCGCGGTGTTCTTCCCGCTTACAATGATCTCGGGTATGGCCGGTGTTATGTTCAAGCAGCTGGGCTGGATGATGTGTATCATCATTGCCATCTCTCTTGTAACATCTCTGTCGCTTACTCCGATGCTTTGCTCACGTATGCTTAAACTGGAGAAGAAGCCGGGTAAGTTGCATACCATTCTTTACTCACCTATTCAGAAACTGCTGGACGGTCTGGACAAATGGTATGCCAGACTCATCAACAGGGCCGTGCGTCACCGTAAGCTGGTGGTGTTTGCCTGCCTTCTGCTCTTCCTGGCATCGCTCTTCTTTGTTCCGGGAATAAAGACAGAGTTCTTCCCTGCCGATGACAACGGCCGTCTTACCACCACAGTCTATATGCCGATAGGTACCAATACGGAGCGTTCCAAAGTTGTCGCAAACGAGTTGGCTGAACTGTGGATGGAGCGCTATGGCAAGGATATACGAGTCTGCAACTACCGTGTGGGAGCCGCCGATGACAACAACGCTTTCGCATCAATGCAGACCAACGGTACGCACATCATATCGTTCAACATTACAATGACCAAGCAGAGCGAGCGTGACTTCCCGATATCGAAGGTTGTGGATGAGATGCGTGCCGACCTGACAGCACGTCCGGAAATCGATCGCTTTATGGTCAAGCAGGGTGGCGGTATGAGTATGGGTGGCCAGTCAACAGCGAGCTTCGAGGTGTACGGTTACGATTTTGACAATACCGACCGTGTGGCAGCCGAGTTCCTCGGTAAGATGAAAGCCGTAGAGGGAGTAGGCGAGGCATACGTCAGCCGCGAGGAGTATCAGCCTGAGTATCAGGTCGAGTTCGACCGCGAGAAACTGGCTCAGCACGGACTTAACCTTACTACTGCGGCAACATACCTGCGTAATAGAATCTATGGCGCTACGGCATCGTATTTCCGTGAGGATGGCGAGGAATACTATATCAAGGTGCGTTATGCTCCGGAGTATCGTACTGAGCTATCTGACATTGAGAACATACTTCTTTATGGCAGCACGGGCAATGCCATCCGCGTGAAGGATGTGGGCAAGGTGGTTGAGAAGTTCACTCCTCCTACCATTGAGCGTAAGGACCGTCAGCGTATCAATACCGTTACCTGCGTTGTGTCCAGCGGTGCCGCTCTGAGTGATATTGTTGAGGCAGGAAAGGCTGTGATGGCAAAGATGGAGCTTCCTGAGGGCGTTACCATACAGATAGCCGGTGACTACGAGGAGCAGCAGGAGTCATTCCACGATATGGCTGTGCTGGCCGTTATCATTCTCTTGCTCGTGTTTATCGTGATGGCCGCTCAGTTTGAGTCTCTGAAACTGCCGTTCATCATTATGTTCTCAATTCCGTTCGCAGTCAGCGGTGTGCTGATAGCGCTGGGTATTACACATACGGCATTGAGCATTATGAGCCTTCTGGGTGCCATCATGCTTATCGGTATCGTTGTAAAGAACGGTATTGTGCTCATTGACTACACCAACCTGTGCCGTGAGCGTGGAATGTCCGCCGTCTATGCCACAACTACAGCGGCAAGAAGCCGTCTGCGTCCGGTGCTTATGACGACGCTTACCACTATCCTCGGTATGATCCCTATGGCTGTAAGTAACGGTGAGGGTGCCGCAATGTGGCGTCCGCTGGGAATCTCGGTGATTGGCGGTCTCTCCGTATCTACTATCCTTACCCTGCTGCTCGTGCCGGTTCTCTATTGCGCGTTCCAGGGCGTGGAGATAAAGAAACAGCGCCGCAAGCATCGCCGTAAGCTTGAGCTGGCGGCATATTGGGCTGAGAATAAAAACAATATGATTCACGACAAGACTGCCAAGATTAGTCTTGATAAGAAATAAGAAAGAGTATGAAATCAGTGTTTATTGCCTTTGATCAGGCATATACCGAGCGTATAGTTGACTTGCTGACCAGACTCAACTGCCGTGGCTTCTCTATGGTTGAGCAGCTGCAGGGCCGTGGCTCAAAGACAGGTGAGCCTCACTATGGAAGTCACGCGTGGCCGTCAATGTGCTCCGGCATAATAGCGATTGTTGAGGACTCAATCGTTGACACATTGCTGGACGAGCTTCACAAGATGGATAAGGCAACAGAGAGACTTGGGCTCAGGGCCTTTGTCTGGAATGTGGAGAAGTCAATCTGAGTTGTCGCTCAGACGAAAAAAAAGTGCGGCCGATGACCGCACTTTTTTTTGTGGTAACCCATATGCCGGATTATTCGTTCAGGTGGTTTTCCCAACCCTGAGCCTTCAGCTCGAATTCCTGATTTGGCCCTGTTATCAGTCTGCGGCCAATCTCAGGCTTTGTCATATGTCCGATCAGGTGGATATCCTTCAGCGTCATAATTGTCTCGTGGCATTCAAGCGGCACCGTGAACAGCAGCTCGTAGTCCTCGCCTCCGTTAAGCGCGCAGGTATATACGTTCATATTCAGCTCCTCGGCCATCACCGCTGTCTGGTAGTCGATTGGAATGCGGTCCTGATATATCTGACAGCCGGTGCCGCTTTGCTTGCATATATGTATCAGCTCCGATGACAGACCGTCTGAGATATCCATCATAGCCGTAGGCTTTATGCCTGCCTCGGCAAGTTCCTTGATTATGTCACCTCTGGCCTCCGGCTTGAGCTGACGCTCCAGAATGTACTCTTTACCGGCAAAGTCAGGCGAGAACGGAGTGTTGTCATTGTGCTCCATACTGTTGAATACGGCTTTCTCGCGTTCCAGCAGCTGCAGTCCCATATATGCTGCTCCGAGATTGCCTGATACGCATATCAGGTCGTTTGGCCTGGCGCCGTTGCGATATACGATATCCTCTTTCCCGGCCTCGCCTATGCAGGTTATGCTGATGGCCAGTCCCGTGAGCGATGATGTAGTGTCGCCGCCAACAAGATCTACTCCGTGTTTCCGGCAGGCAAGCAGGACACCTGCGTATAGTTCCTCCATATCCTCAACCGAGAAGCGCCTGCTGATGGCCACCGACAGTGTCATCTGTCTGGGCTGTCCGTTCATCGCGTATATGTCAGAGATGTTTACTGATGCCGCCTTATAGCCTAAGTGCCTCAAAGGCATATATGTCAAATCAAAATGAACACCCTCCATAAGCATGTCGGTCGTTACTAGTGTCTGCTTGTCTCCATAACTCAGCACTGCCGCATCATCGCCTATCCCGTATTTGGTGGAGCTGTTCTTAATCTCTATGCCTTTTGTGAGATGCTCTATCAGACCGAACTCTCCGAGTCTTGAAATCTCCGTACCTTTCATCTGTCTTTCTTGAAATTCTCTATGTGGTTGATTATTATATTATCAAAGTCGCTCTGCCCGTCAATCAGGCGTACTCTTACAGGAAGTATGTATATGAGCCTGCGCAATTCCGGGCTGATGTGCATATCCTGCAGCCTTGCCGCATCCTTCTCTGTGGTTATTACTATCTTGTCGCTGAGACGGGCCTCACTCACAGCCCTGCCTATCCGCGCGATATCCCTGTCGTTGAAACTATGGTGGTCGGAAAACGTGAGCGGGGTTATGTCCGCGGTGCGTTTTGACAACTCTATGATTATCGGTCCGGGCGATGCGATTCCTGTAGCGACAATTACTGAGGAGCGGTCTGTGATGCTGTTGAGCGACCTTGCCGGCGAGCTGGCGTCAAACGGAACCAGTCCGTCGTACTCCATTGTGCTGAAGAATACTTTCTGGCTGTCGGAGCATTGCAGTCTCTTACGCTCAATGTCCATCTGACCGGGTGACAGATTATCCGGACACTTGCTTATAATAATGATGTCCGCGCGCCTGCGCCCGCTGGCGGATTCCCTGAGCAGACCGGCCGGCAGAACCATATCGTCCATAATGTTCCTGTTCCAATTTACCAGCAATATGTTCAGAGATGGTGTCACGGCCCTGTGCTGGAACGCGTCATCCAGGATAACCGCATCGGGATGTGTGCTATGAGTCAGCCTTTGCAGGCCTTCGGCCCTATTCTCGCATACGGCGAATGTGACATCCGGGAACTTTCTGCTCATCTGCAGTGGCTCATCGCCTACCTGAAGGGCATTTGCCCCGACGCTTACCTCAATGTAGCCTTTGGTGCGCCGTCCGTACCCGCGGCTCAGCACGGCAATCCTGTACCTGCCCGAGAGCAGACGTGTCAGATATTCCGTATGTGGGGTCTTGCCGGTGCCTCCTGCCGTAATATTACCTATTGATATTACAGGAAAGTCTGCACGGAAAGAGGATGCGGCACCTTTGTCATATCTGCTGTTCCTTGCAAATGTGACGGCCTCGTAAACGAGCGCCAGAGGTTTCAGAAAGGCGCAGGTCTTGAAGGGCTGACGGCTGTTGGCTGCCGGCCGTTGGCTGTCGGCTGATGGCTGATGGCTGCTGATCATTTTCCCGTGTAACGTTTGAATGCAAAATTAAGAAAAGCTGGACAAATATGGAAACGGCGGTGTCTTTTCTGTCCGATACTTCTGTTTTAGCGCCATTTTGTGTGGCTGACACACTAAAAAGATGTGAAAACTGAAAAAAAAGTTGCATTTAAAGATTAAAAAGTAAGATGTCTCGCAAAAAAGTTGTAATTTGCACCCGATTTACAGACCCTTGTGGATAGGTGCCTGATTGGGAAAGATGCTCGAGTGGTTGAAGAGGCACGCCTGGAAAGCGTGTATACCCCTAAAGGGTATCCGGGGTTCGAATCCCCGTCTTTCCGCAAATTGAAAGGATTTAAGGATATAAAATACTAACAATTAATTAAAAGTAATTTCAAAATGAAAAAGATTTTTGCATTCGTTGCAGTGATGGGTGTCCTCGCATTTGGACTGACCCAGTCAGTTATCGCTCAGGACGAGGTTGCTCCGGAGCAGACAGAGGCAGCCGCAGAGGCTGTTGAGGAGGCCGTAGAAGAGGCAGCTCCAGCAGTAGCACAGGCAGCCTCCAACATCGAGGAGGAGAAAGTTGGTCTTCACAAGAACATCAAGATCAAGTTCATCGAGGGTTCCGCAGGCTTTATGTCACTCGTAGCAATCGCTATGATTTTCGGTCTTGCTCTCTGCATTGAGCGTATCATTTTCCTCAGCCTGTCAGAGATTGACAGCAAGAAGCTCCTTGAGGAGATTCAGGCTGCTCTTGAGAAGGGTGATGTTGAGGGTGCAAAGGATATCTGCCGCAACACAAGAGGTCCTGTAGCATCAATCTGCTATCAGGGACTTATGAGAGTAAACGAGGGTCTTGACGTAGTTGAGCGCTCAGTCGTATCATACGGCAGCGTTCAGGCCTCAAACCTTGAGAAGAACCTCTCTTGGATCACACTGTTCATCGCAATGTCTCCGTCACTCGGATTCTTGGGAACTGTGATTGGTATGGTTCAGGCATTCGATGCTATCCAGAAGGCTGGTGATATCTCTCCGACCGTTGTTGCCGGTGGTATGAAGGTCGCCCTTATCACAACCATCTTCGGTATTATCGTAGCTCTTGTTCTCCAGGTGTTCTACAACTACATCCTGAGCAAGGTAGAGGCTCTTAACACTGATATGGAGGATGCTTCTGTAAGCCTGCTCGATATCATCATGAAGTACAACCTGAAGTTCCAGAAGTAAATAATATCCCACAATGGAAAAGAAAGTAAGTGCATCACAGATTGCCCTGTGGATACTTCTTATCCTCTCTGCTGTAGTACTGGTAATGTTCTACGGTGTGGGTTATGGTACACAGGACTCTTTTAACGGTAACGTCTATACCGCACCGACATATACCGGACTCCTTATCGTCTGGCTGTATGCACTGGTGGCTATCGGCATCGGCGTAGTGTTTATCTTCGGACTGGCAAAGGCATTCAGAAAGAAATCAAAGAAAGCTTCCCGTACAGGTTTCGTGGGCATTGTCTTCCTGTTTATGTTTGCCGTTATAGCAGTCTCATATTTCCTCGCAAGCGGTGATCCTATCCGTAAGGGTGACGGAAGTCTTGTTGAGAATCTTTTTGAGCTGAAGCTTACCGATACCTGTCTTTACTCAATGTACGCATTGGCACTGGTGGCTATCGTAGCAGCATTGCTCTCAATGGTAGGTGCCTTCAAGGCAAAGGTTAAGAAGTAATCCTTAGAACTTGATATAATCTATGGGTAAAAGTAGTAGAAAAGTTCCTGGATTGAATCAGTCGTCAACTGCGGATATATCCTTTATCCTGCTGATTTTCTTCCTGGTGACTACCTCTATGGATACGGATACGGGTCTTACCCGCCGTCTTCCGGAGTGGGATCCCAACGCACAGGAGGAGGAAATCAAGATTAAGGAGCGTAACGTTATGACTGTTCTTGTGAACAGAAATAACGATATCCTCTGCCGCGGAGAGGTGATTGATATCAGTGAGCTCAAGGATATCGCCAAAGAGTTCATTGCCAATCCTGAGGATAAGGCAAATCTCCCCGCTAAGGAGGAGTACGAGATTAAGGGATTCGGAACAGTCGTCACTACAGTAAAGCACGTAATTTCCCTGCAGACAGACCGTGACACTAATTACGATATCTACTTTCAGGTTCAGAACGAGTTGAGCAAGGCTTACAACGAGCTCCGCGACGAATGGTGCATGCAGACTTTTGGCAAGAGCTGGTATGATATTCCAGACGATGATGACCGCAGGGTCTATGCCAAGGGTATGTACCCGTCTAAGATCTCAGAGGCTGAGCCAAAACAGTACGGTGTAAACGAATAAGCGCTATGAGTAAGTTTAGAAGCAACGGCAAGAGAGAGATGCCGGAATTGAATACATCCTCACTCCCTGACCTTATTTTCTCTGTATTGTTCTTCTTTATGATGGTTACCTCCATGCGTGAGGTTGAGTTGAAGGTTCAGTTCACTACACCGCAGGGAACCGAGATTGAGAAGCTCGAGAAGAAATCTCTGGTCTCTTACATCTACATTGGAAAGCCAATGCCAAATCAGCGCGCCAAGTTTGGTTCGGGTACACGTATCCAGCTTAATGACAAGTTCGCTGAGGTTGATGCTATTCACGATTATGTAGTTCAGGAGCGCGAGAGTATGGCCGAGAGAGATAAACCTTTCATGAAGGTCTCAATGAAGATTGATCAGAATACTCAGATGGGTATTGTTACAGATGTCAAGCAGGCTCTGCGTAAGGCTTACGCTTTGAACATCGTTTATTCAGCTACCAAGAAAAAGTAGTAATAAACAATCAATCCATTATAAATGAACAGGAGTCCGTCGGGCTCCTGTTCTTTTTTAGTTGCTATGTGGAAATGTGTGTCTTAATGTGTGTGTTCGCTCAACGCCTGCGGCGGAGTGTTATGAACGAGTAACTGTATGGTGTCTTCTCAGTAGTGGGGAACGTCTCTTTTGCAATCTCTTCCCATTCGTCCATATTCAGCGTGGGGAAGTATGTATCGGCATTTACCGGAGTGTCGTGTACCACAGTCAGTTCCAACTCGTCGGCCAACGGGAGTGCCTGACGGTAAATCTCCGCGCCACCTATTACATATATAAGCTCATCGTTCTCGCAATGTTCCAATGCCTCATCAATTGAGCTGAATCTCTCAGCTCCGGGAAATTCCTTAGTACTGTTTCTGGTCAGCACTATGTTGCGCCTGTCAGGCAGCGCGCCCTTGGGCAGTGACTCGAAAGTCTTGCGCCCCATCAGAATGGTGTGCCCTGTGGTCAATGCCTTGAATCGCCTCATGTCTGCGGATATGTGGTATATCAGGTCGCCCTGATATCCTATGGCATTGTTCTCCGCGATGGCTACTATTATAGAAAGCATAGTTATACGGATACGTCAGCTTTAATGTGTGGGTGCGGGTCATATCCCGTTAGTTCAAAGTCCTCGTACTTAAAGTCAAAGATGCTCTTTACATCTGGATTGATAATCATCTTGGGCAGTGGCCTGGGTTCTCTTGTAAGCTGTAGTCTGGCCTGCTCAATATGATTCAGGTAAAGATGTGTGTCGCCTGTTGTATGGACAAAATCACCGGCCTTCAGTCCTGTCACCTGAGCCATCATCTGCAGCAGCAGCGCGTACGATGCGATGTTGAAGGGTACGCCCAGAAAACTGTCGGCCGAGCGCTGGTAGAGCTGCAGGCTGAGACGTCCGTCTGCCACGTAGAACTGGAAGAACGCATGGCAGGGTGGCAGGTTCATATTCTTCAGATCTGCCACATTCCAGGCGCTTACTATGATCCGTCTGGAGTCCGGGTTGTTCTTGATTGTGTCAACCGCCTCTGATATCTGGTCTATGAAGCCTCCCTCGTAGTCTGGCCAGGAACGCCACTGATAGCCGTATATATGGCCTAAATCACCATCCGGGTCTGCCCATTCGTTCCAGATGCGCACTCCACGCTCCTGCAGCCATTTGGCGTTTGTGTCGCCGTTGAGAAACCACAGCAGCTCATAGATGATTGATTTGAGATGCAGTTTCTTGGTTGTAAGCAGTGGAAAGCCATCCTCCAGATTGAATCTCATCTGGTGACCGAAGATACTGATTGTGCCCGTGCCTGTGCGGTCTTCTTTTTTTACTCCCTCGCGGAGTATCTTGTCAAGCAAATCCAGATACTGTCTCATAATTGTCTCGCTTCTTTGAGGGCGAATTTACTCAAATTTTTTATCTTCGCCGAAGATTTGAAAACAGATTCTTGGTGCATTATGGAACTGCCGGTGGAATTTATTGAGGAGATGAGGCATATATTGCCAGATGCTGAGGCGGACAGATTGATGGAGGCTATAAGCTCACAGCCTTCAGTCAGTGTGCGTGTAAATGGCTCAAAACTGACCGATGCCGCTTCCTGCGGACTTTTGACTGATGGCGCAGTGCCTTGGTGCGGCAGCGGATACTATCTTGAGGGCAGGCCCTCTTTTACGATGAATCCACTTTTACATTGTGGCGCGTTTTATGTGCAGGAGGCCTCGTCTATGTTCGTGGAGCAGGCTGTCAGAAAATGTGTGGATGGTCCTGTAAAGGCCTTGGATCTGTGCGCGGCGCCTGGTGGAAAGTCAACGCATCTCTGCTCGCTCTTGCCTGAGGGCAGTGTTCTTGTGGCGAATGAGATTAACCGTGGCCGTGCGAATATTCTGGCTGAGAATCTGACAAAGTGGGGAAATCCGAATGTCGTTGTAACCAATGACACCCCAGAGCGTATCGGCGCCTCATCACTTCTGTTTGATCTGATATTGGTGGATGCTCCCTGCTCCGGTGAGGGTATGTTCCGCAAGGATGAGACTGCAATAACAGAGTGGAGTGCCGCAAATGTCAGAATGTGCGCTCAGAGGCAACGTGAGATACTCCGTGCCGTGTGGCCGGCCTTGCGTCCGGGCGGCTCAATCATATACAGCACCTGTACGTACAATTCTCTTGAGGACGAGGAGAACGTGTCCTGGATGATTGAAGAGCTCGGTGCAGAGTCTGTACCTGTTGATGTTCCAGAGGAGTGGGGCGTTACTGGCGACCTTACCTGTAAAGGACTTGCGGTCTATCACTTTCTGCCGCACAAGACGCGCGGTGAGGGCTTCTTCCTGGCGTTGCTGAGGAAACCCGGTGTATATGTGCCGATGCCTGTCCGGAAAGCATCAAAACCGCAGAAAAGTGCTGATGGCCCGTTCCGCGACTGGTTATGTGGCGCTGATGATTTCTTCTTTATAGAAAGAAACGGCTCAATTATGGCAATGCCATCCGGCTTGTCTGATTTTATGACGCAGGCCTCTTCCGAGCTTCATACTCTCTCTTGCGGGGTTGAAATCTCTGTGATGAGGGGACGTGACTGGACTCCCGCGCATCCGCTTGCCTTATGCACTTGCATGAGCAAGTCTGCATTCCCTTCAGCCGAGGTATCATTGCAACAGGCTTTGGCATACCTGCATTCCGAGGCCGTCTCTATTCCGGACGCTCCTAAAGGCTTTGTGCTGCTTACATACAGTGGAGTTCCGATAGGCTTTGTCAAGAACATCGGAAACCGGGCGAACAATCTCTATCCACAGCAGTGGAGAATAAGAAAGGATGTCTGCTGAAAGAATTCCGGACTTATTGATATAACCCGTAAGTTGTTCTGAGCACGCGGAACTCTGTGCGGCGGTTAAGCTGATTGCATATCTCCTGCTGCTCTTCCGGAAGTGTCAGGATGAACTGCTCTGTAAGAGACAAGCCCTCACTCAGGAACTCATACTTCTCGGCCTGCTTCTTTGAGATTGTCTTGGGGGTGCTCTCACCGTATCCTTTGGCGGTAAGTCTCGCCTTCTCTATGCCGTGCTCAATCAGATATTCCACGACGCTCTCAGCGCGCCTTTGCGACAATCTCTCGTTATACTGGTCGTTGCCCTTGTAGTCGCAGTGGGCGCCAAGCTCAATGGTCACGTTAGGGTTGTCGTTCAAGAGCACCACAAGCTCGTCGAGCGATGCGGCAGACTCAGGCCTGAGTGTGGCTTTGTCAAAATCAAAGAAGATGTTGTCAATAAGCACGGGCTTGGTGATGGATGACAGGGGGAATTGAAGTACGTAATCCCTGTCTTGCTCAGTGCTGTCGGCTGTTATCTCCTGCTTATAGTTGAGGTATCCCTTGGATGTGCCAAGAAGCACATAACTTGCGCCTGGGGTAATACGTACTGTAAACGAACCGTCATTTTTCACGTTTACTTTCTGGTTGGTGCCCTCGTTACCCACCAGATAGACAATTGCGTCAGGAAGCTCGTAACCATCCTTCTCGTACACCCATCCGGTGAGGTTGTGTACTGTCTCCGGCAAGTTGAATGAGTAGATGTTGTCGCGCCCGCGTCCATCATTCCTGTTGGATGAGAAGAATCCGCGTGTATAATCTCCCTCGAACGTCATTCCAAAGTCATCGGCATACGAGTTCACGGGCGACTGCATATTGCTGATGTGCCAGGTGCTGTCTGTAAGCTGCTCTGCCTTGAAGATGTCAAGTCCTCCCATTCCGGGCCATCCGTCGGAGGAGAAATACAGCTCTCCGTTGCGGCGGAATGTGGGGAACATCTCATTGCCCGGAGTGTTGATTGTAGGGCCGAGATTCTCTGCGCCGAGAAACCTGCCGCCAGAGGCTATCCGCCAAATGTCCAGCCCGCCATATCCTCCCGGCATATCCGATACGAAATATATCCATTCTCCGTCTGGCGATGCTGCCGGGTGCGCGTATGAGAAAAGCGAGTCCGGTGTGTCATTATAGTCTCCAGCCTCACCCCAGGCCGCGTTTGAACGCTCCGATTTCATAATCTGGGCAGGCCTGGGATATTGCGTGTCCATTGTGCATCGGGTGATGAGCATTGTCTGGAAGTCTGAGCTGAATGAGCAGCTGCCATCCTCATACTCGCTGTTCGGCCCGCCCTCTATGACCTCTGGCTTCTGCCATACATCCTTCTCATTCTTGCTGGAAACGAATATGTCGCAACTCTTCATTCCGGTAATCTGGTTGACATCATCACCAGTCGCCTCATTTCTTGTTGATGTGAAATAGAGCTGGTCATAATTCTCGCTGCCGAAGGCCGGTGAGAAGTCGCTCATTCTGGAGTTGAATACGCCTGCCTTCTTTACAGTGAATCGGGTAGGGTTGGCTTTCCATTCCTGCGACAGCGTGCAGGACTCAAGGCCGTTTGTGGCAAGGACATCACCCGGACAGCGCCGCAAAAACTCAGTATAGTTCTTTGCCGCCTCCTTGTACTTGCCTGATGCCAGCTGCATATCGGCCAGATAACGTATGGCTGTGGAATCCTTGCAGTTGTATCGTACTGCGTTCTGGTATGCGGCTAAGGCTCTGGGATAGTAATTAACGTGACGGTAGCATTCGCCAAGCATGAAGGCTCTCTCGGCACGCTGAGGCTTTTCCTTGGGCGATGTGGCGGCATACGCCTTTTTATACAGAGCGGCTGCCGCGGTATATTCGCCAAGCGCATAGCTCTGCTCAGCCTTCCGCAGATTGTATTCGGCGCCGCATCCGCAAAGCAATAGCGACAACACGGCAATAGCTGTTATATGTAGAGGTTTGCCTGTCATTAATATAATAACTGAAAAGAGCGCTTATTATTGCAGATGCAGGGCTGAATTGTCTGCCAGAACGTTTCTTACAAGCTCTGTCACCATCTGCTTGAGCTCTGATATGAACTGAACAGGCTGATAGCTGCCCCGCTCAATCTCCCGCAGGTGCTTTTCCCAGATACCGGTCAGCTCTGCGCTCTTAAGCAACTCCTCGTGTATCAGGTCAACCAGATTCATTGCCATTCTGGTGGGGTATAGGCTTTTCCTCTCTTTCTTGATGTAGTTCCTCTTGTAGAGTGTCTCTATTATGGCTGCCCTGGTTGACGGCCTTCCAATACCGTTCTCCTTCAGGGCATCGCGCAGCTCGTCGTTATCTACGAATTTCCCGGCGGTCTCCATAGCGCGCAGAAGCGTGGCCTCAGTGTATGGCTTTGGCGGCTGAGTCCATTTCTCAGCCAGCTCGGGCGTATGCGGTCCGCTCTCACCGTTTACAAATGAAGGCAATGTCCTCTCCTCGTCCTCTTCCTTCTCATCGGCTTTGTCGGTTTTGTCATTCTCGTAGAGTGTTCTCCAGCCTGGCTCAAGAATCTCCTTTCCGCTTACCTTGAACTCAGTGTCCGATGCCTTGCCTGTTACGGTCGTTGTAGAGAAACGGCACTCGGGCCAGAAGACAGATATAAAACGCCTTGCCACCATATCGAACACCTTCTTCTCGTTCTCGGTAAGATTGGCGGTTATTACGCCTGTAGGTATTATGGCATGGTGGTCGGTAACCTTTGAGTTGTCGAAAACGCGCTTGGTCTTGGACAGGCTCTTGCCCTTGAGCGGTGTCACATACTGGCTGTAGGGCGTCAGTCCGTTCAATATGCCAGGGCATTTGGGATATATGTCATCGCTCAGGAAAGTGGTATCAACACGAGGGTATGTCGTTACCTTTTTCTCGTACAGCGACTGTATCGTCTTGAGCGTATCGTCTGCCGAGAGGTTGTACTTCTTGTTGCACTCCACCTGCAGCGATGTCAGGTCAAAAAGCCTTGGCGGGTACTCCTTGCCCTCTTTCTTGGCTACCCCTGTAATCGTAAAGGGCTTCTCCCTGATTTCATTCAGAATTCTCAGCCCTTCCTCCTGACTGGTGAACTTTCCCTTTGCGGCACTGAAGCGTACATTGCGGTAGAGCGTCCTCAGTTCCCAATACTGCTCGGGCTTGAAGCCTTCAATCTCTCTCTGCCGGTTTACCACTAGGGCAAGAGTAGGGGTCTGCACGCGGCCTATTGAGAGTATCTGACGGCTGTTGGCGGTCTGGTATTTCATTGTATATAGGCGTGTGGCGTTCATTCCAAGCAGCCAGTCACCTATGGCACGGCACAGGCCTGCCTCATAAAGATTCTGGAACTTGGACTGCTCCTGCAGGTTCTTGAACCCCTCGCGTATGGACTCTTCTGTAAGTGATGATATCCAGAGCCTATAGACGGGGCACTTTACGCCTACCTTCTGCATCACCCATCTCTGAATCAGCTCACCCTCCTGACCCGCATCGCCACAGTTGATGATGCTGTCAGCCTTGAGCATAAGTGACTCAATTATCTTGAATTGTTTCTCGATGCCTTTGTCGTCAATCAGCTTTATACCGAAACGGGGCGGTATCATTGGCAGGCTGCCCAGACTCCATGATTTCCATAGATTTGTGTAGTCCGCCGGTTCTTTCAGCGTGCATAGGTGTCCGAACGTCCAGGTTACCTGATATCCGTTTCCCTCTATATATCCATCGTGCTTATTGTGTGCTCCAAGGACCTCAGCTATCTCTTTCGCCACGCTGGGCTTCTCCGCTATACAAACCTTCATCGTAAGTGGTCTTTCAGATTGTCTTACAAAATTAGGGAATTTCGCTGAATGGCAATAGAAAAAGCCCCTTCGTTTTTGGCGGAGGGGCTTCTTGCAATAGGATAATCAGAGATTACTCACCAAGGAGCAGCTCAGTAATCTGGCAGGCTGCCTTTGCAACGCTTGTGCCAGGGCCGAAGATGGCGGCTGCGCCAGCCTTGTACAGGAAGTCGTAATCCTGTGCGGGGATGACACCACCGACTACTACCATAATGTCCTCGCGGCCAAGTTTCTTGAGCTCCTCGATAACCTGAGGAACAAGGGTCTTGTGACCAGCTGCAAGTGAGGAGACGCCCAGAACGTGAACGTCGTTCTCAACAGCCTGACGTGCTGACTCTGCAGGAGTCTGGAACAATGGTCCCATATCCACGTCGAAACCGCAGTCTGCGTAACCTGTAGCAACAACCTTGGCACCACGGTCGTGACCGTCCTGGCCCATCTTTGCTATCATAATACGTGGCTGACGGCCCTCCTTCTTCGCGAACTTCTCGGTAAGGGCGCAGGCCTTCTCAAAGTCTGCATCCTTCTTGCTTTCTGATGAATACACGCCTGAAATAGTTCTGATAACTGCTTTATAACGGCCTACGACCTTCTCGCAGGCATAGGAGATCTCACCCAGGGATGCGCGCACCTTGGCTGCCTCAACCGCAAGCTCCAGCAGGTTGCCCTCGCCGGTCTCAACGCACTTGGTGATGGCATCAAGAGCCTTCTGTACATCTGCCTCGTTGCGGCCAGCGCGGAGAGCCTTCAGACGCTCAATCTGCTGGTTGCGTACTGCGGTGTTGTCAACCTCAAGGATGTCGATAGGATCCTCGTGGTCAAGACGGTACTTGTTGGTACCAACGATGGTCTGGATGCCGGAGTCGATGCGGGCCTGTGTGCGGGCTGCAGCCTCCTCGATACGCATCTTTGGCAGACCGGTCTCGATAGCCTTGGCCATACCGCCCAGCTTCTCAATCTCCTGGATGTGCTCCCA
>CALDKD010000117.1 GCA_937898885.1 uncultured Bacteroidales bacterium
ACTCAGAAAACGCAAGGGTTGGTGCTATTTCAGCAAAATTTCGTACTTTTGACATCGCAAGCTTTTTTGCGATTCCTCCAAATTCAGCTTTCCTAGGGCGTTTGGAGGAATTCATTTTTCTATATCAAAGATACAAAATTCCAATCACATTATCAATCAATTCGTTGGAAAGTTTTCTACGTTTCCCGACAGTCCCTAAACTAACCATTGGCTACACGAAACCAATGTAGTATAAACGACACTTTGTTTCGGACAGACATAAACCAATGATTTTTACACAAATATGAATAGAGAGCCTTGAATTGTGCGAAATCAAGGCACCAATAGTATGAACGTGCCTCGCCTTCCAATCTCTTCCTAAATGAATTCAAAATCTCACGGGCATCATTGACAGCAATTGTCTCCAAGAAACTTGAAAGCCATCTATCAAACTGAAGAATTGAATCAAGCTTCTTCGCATCAGTTTTCCTATCACAAGACTTCTGTGAAGATATATTCTGACCTGACATACGAAAGCTGAACAGCACTTCTGAGGTATTCACCACCCCCCTAATAGCCATCTGCATCTGTGTTGCAGTGTCAGATTTCCAGGCATACGGAAAATTCACGAATCCCCCTATGTGCCTTAATACTTCTGTTTTAAAAACATAATTCCCAATGCACAAGACACTATCAGCACACAAATAATGACTTATAAAAGTCTCTATATCATACAACTCATTGGATACTGAGTCTGAATGCAGCACATTTCCTTCGGAATCTATGGTATTTGCACGCGCGTGAAACAAATCCACACTTGGATATTTTGCCGTCAGTTCGTCAACCTCCTCCAGAAAACGAGACTCATAGACATCGTCGTCCGATGCCACGATGACATACTCCGAATCACATAAGGAAAGAAGAAGATTCCAATGATCAACCAAACGAAGAGCGCCAAAATTGCTTTCATTACGCCTATACCGTACTCTTGAATCGTTCGCGAACCTATCAACAACATCTTTGATAGGTTCAGGTGAGCAATCGTCAGATACAATAACGTTGAAATCGCAAAAGGTCTGAGTGGTAATACTATGAAGAGCCTGATACAGGAATGCAGACTTATATGCCGGAAGAAGGAATGTATATTTCATTGTATCACGTTAAATCCGTTTTCCAACCATTACACCAATAACCCTGGGCATTAGCTTATTCAGAATCTTGTACAACACAATGCCGGATGCAACAATAACGCAACCTGTAAGGAAATAACCAAGTATCAACGACCACTGCCCTGTCGGCAACAGAAATTCCACTACCCTGCCACAGCTGGCAACCAACCAAGGGTCATGAATTGCGTAAATAAAGAACACTATGCCGGAAACAGATTTGGTATCTATATCAGGATTATCTGCAACCCACTTAGTAGCCAAGGCAAAAATGCCAACTATGCCGAACAATATACCTATACGATGGACATACGGGGATATGTTACTTAACGATTTAACCATCTCTATTGATACCAACACTATATAGACCAGGAGATATGACGCAACGACCAAAACTGCTCAATGATATTGACTCGCCTGATTCCGAAATACGCACCTGCTGTAAAGAAAAACACCGAGTTCAGATCCAACGGTATTCTTGACATAGCAGGTGCCATAACTCCACTAATCCATACAAGAAGAAGCGCTGTCAAGCCATACAACTATGTATCTTACGAAATAATACACCAATGGTGAGAGAATGCTCATCACTATCAAGTCTTTAAGGAACCACAGAGGTACGACTATCGGGAAGCCCGACTCATTAAAATTCCAGAAAGCAGACAACAAAGACATGAAATTAATATCACCAGGGAATTCACAAAGTGATATTTTTGCGAAAGCAGGTATTAACAAAGGTATTAGCCTAACAATCAAATATAATGAATTCCAGAGTAAGAACGGTATGAGCAATGTGTGTAACCGGCGCTTAAGCTTGGCTTTATATGCAGTTTTAGAGAATTCGCAATTTCTGAAGAACAGATAACCGGACACAAGGAAAAAAACAGGAACCGCTACACCACCAATGACGCTGCTGAATAACCTGTTGACAGACATATATAATGAATAATCGTCTGGGCATATATTGACCTGACGCATACCATAGCCTGTGATGTGTATCAGAACAACCAAAACGATACTGGGTATTCTGACAACATCCAGAACTCTGAATGCGAAATTCTCGTTAATATTATTTAAACACATTGAATTTGCAATCAATCAATATATACATAAGTAGGTGTATAATCACATTCTACTACTTATTACTCCACAATCTATTTTTAAATGTTTTTCCAAAACCATATACAATCAGTTCAATGATAATCATATATATTTTTCTGAAAAATAATGGAGTACTATCTTCCGGATGATTCTTCTTATGATCTATATATATAAAATAAGGGTGATTATGAGTTGAATATTCTTTTGGCAATAAGTAATCAAATGCCATACCACATTTATATAAACAATAAGAATTACTTAATTGATCCCTATTAACATAATTATAAACGAAGTTCCACCACATTTCATTGCACTTCACAACTACTGGCGCGGTGTGTTTTCTGAATAAGACATTAGTTTCATAAAGCCCGAAATGCCTAGGAAAATTATGTATTTTCAGATACCACAACATTCGTAGAACATTCTTTCTTCCACCGAAACCACGTTGTGCGCATATATACCCTTCATCATAGACACAGTCACGGACAGGATGGTTAAGCCCTGAAAACAGAACTCCTTGTTCAATTTTATCGTTGATAACAGAATACAGAGCATTTGACGCAACGACAACATTTCCGTCTAACCACAAGCTGTAATCACAGTTAGGAAACAATACATGAGGATTCAATTTCGCCCATCTTGCGCACAATATATATGAATCAAAATCAACAGGAAGATTACGTATTTGCCAAACGCCTACAAAGTCAGGATGGCTTTCATCTTTTCTTACGAAACAAACATAATCAAATGATGAATCAACAGCAATTGGCTGGTTTATTCCATCATAGCCACCTATCACGCAAGTATAAACTACTCTATTACTCATAAGCCACTCATAATTGTCGTATTCTACAAACGCTATCCAAAAGAACCAATTATTTTCAGCATATAATCAGAAGAAAATAATGATTCAATAATAGATCTGTTTTTAAGTTTTTCCTCTATTGGCATTGGTTCTGCAACATTATTTGTTGCGGCATATTCTAGCACATATACTTTTAAACACATATTTGTAGCGTCAGCCAACCAAGGATTATGCTTTGACCAATAAACCTTTGCCCGTAACTGTCAAACACAAAATCCTATTCGCCATTCGACATAAATTTTTCTTAAGACACAAACAACTGGCAATCTATTACATTTTAACGCAAAGCGATAACGTCACTCCAATGTCCTGGCAGGATTCTGAGACCTTGAGACTCAAAAGATTGTAAACGAAACATAGAGTCAACAGCTTGCAACTTGTTACTTCTTGGGAAATTAACTATAGTCTTTACACCTGGAATATAAGCATCGCCTATAAAGACGGAATTTTCTACTATATAAGATACGCAACTTGGATCGTGTCCAGGAACCTCAATGCACTGAGCTGAAACGCCTTCAAAAAGCTCAATCTCATTTCCGCCAACTATCTCACAAACATTATCAGGCTTCTGAAAAATGAAATCCAAAACATCCTCGTGATAATGTGAGAAATTCCATCTAGGATTCTGAAGAGTAATTTTTCCGTCAATATTTGTGACAACTTTTACATTTGGACAAGCATCTACCAATGCGTTCAATCCATAAATGTGGTCAAAATGTGCGTGTGTCAACAACACGCCTTGCACTAGCCATCCATACTCCAAGACTTTCTCAATATCACCACAATCCACCAACCAGCACTCTTTTCCACCAGTAGGAATAATATATGTGATAGAATTGAATATCTTGTTTACTATATAATCAATCTTCAGCATAAATGCGCTGTGTTTACGTGTTTATTATCTTAAGGATACGTGCTACCAGCATGTCAATTTATCACATCTATCAACGTACAAGTAGATTCATTATCCTAATAAACAATACTTTAACGACTCACAAAACAGTAGCAACTCTGCTGAACGTATCTATCAAATTAAAACCATCCCAAGTAAGCGCGAAAGCCGTAGTCTCGCCTATCGGAACTATACGGTCAAGCCCTTGGAGACGATTGCGCATTATAAATTCCGCAAGATCTTCACGTGAAAAGCCGTAATAACCAAGGCTTTGATATTTTATATTAATGACAGGAGCAATCTCATCCAACCTGTCTATTACATACTCTGAGAAGTAACCGCAAGAACAACGGAAATCCTCAATATTCTTTGGAAGCTTACTCAATTCCGCACGCACTATCAAATTGTCCGGCATACTTTTTTTTCGGATATCCATACATACGGCCTGCCGATAGAAAGCAATAAGTTTATCAACGCTCATAACCGGCTGCAGCTCATATTTTGCAGACGCATTCTCATAAACAGCAGTCCAAAAACGTTCTTGCGCTTCTTTTAGATGTTCGGAACGCAACCAGAATATTGTATGCGGTGCGGAACAGGCATTCT
This sequence comes from uncultured Bacteroidales bacterium, assembly GCA_937898885.1. Lineage (GTDB taxonomy): Bacteria > Bacteroidota > Bacteroidia > Bacteroidales > Bacteroidaceae > Colenecus. Next base: position 4,610 of record CALDKD010000117.1, read on the forward strand.
GATCAAATAGGTAAGTGTCATTATAAAATGCCTCTGCGAGTTTCTTAATCTCAGAATCAGAAGCATTAACAACAGCCTCTGGATTGATCAATGCTATGGAATATCGGTCAGCGAAACACACATCATATGAGCGCGGTGGAATAGCATTCTTTCTGATTTCTGCGATTGTTGAATCACCACCCCAGATAACCCGGACATTGCATATTGATGAGAAGTACGCATTAACATCGGATGTCCTGTCATAACGAACAAGCACTATCCTGTCAACCACCTCTTCATATTGTCCATTTTCTGACAGTTTGAGAAGATGCTTGACAATCAAATCAACCTGAGGGAACGGCTTTGAGCTGACACGGACAATATTCAAATTACCTGCCAGCAAACCGGCAACAAGCGAGTAACCAAAATTAATGGGGACATTACTTGGAGCGATATGGAACAGAATGCCTCTCCCCAACCTTATGGCAGTATCTTTTGCATACTGTTCTTTCATTGTCATCAGGCTGGCTTTTCTGCAAAAGAAAGCAAATGTTATAACATCAGGGAACATTCTGCTTTGGGCATCCTTCAAAAGTGAACTACTTAATGCGTTAAGGAAAGCCACAACGCAGTCAGCAAAAGGAACATCAGGTTTCTTCTGCTGAAAGACATCCCAATCAATCTGCCTTGGGAAAAGCAATGTATAGTCAGAACTTGGCTGCATAAGTATCGCTGCATCCGCGGATTTCCGCGTTCTTTATTCTACCCTCTATTCTAAAATACTTTCCAGGCATACCACAAGGGCAATCGTCCTCACCCAATATCACGCCTTCATCCTCGGTAAGCAGGATGTGGCCAGGGTAACTGCCGGGTAGTACACTCACTACCTCAATCAAACCTTTCTCACCGGCACTCGCAATGGAGAAATCTTTCGGACGGCGGACAATAACATCGCTGAAAGCACTTGCGTGTAAATGTCCGCACTTGCATTCCATATATATACATCCGGTTTGCTCCACCATTCCGTAATAGTCGTGAACATTCTCAGGAAGTATTCCGCACACATCATTCAGGCATTTCTTATACTCTGATGGGGATACTTTCTCATTTACAAGTTTCTTCCAGCCACCGCCGTGAATAAGAATACCATTTGACAAATCAGGTCGGTAGCCAGTCTCAAGAAGTTTCTTGTAGAAGTGTTGCCACACCATAAAGGTAAATCCAAACATAAAGATTGGCTCACCCCTGTGCTCTTCAAGAAAAGACGCCATTCCATCTATGTCCAACTCCATATCCTCGTCAAGAGCATACTGGCGCTTGCTTCCGAACATAGAGAAGCCAAGTATTCCCGCACCGCGTGCCGAGAACATATTCCTGTTCTTTATGACAGCAGATGAGTCAAGGATAAGCATTGGCACACGTCTGGTACCAATAAAATGGCTGACAATCTTTGTAAGACACTTCTGCTGTGCGGAAGATGTCTCTCTGTCAAGATATATTTTGCTCACTTGCTGGCCTGTAGTACCTGATGAGGTCATAGTCTTGACAACCTCTTCTTTTCCGACAGAAAGCAACTCAAATTCCTTGAATAGCCGTACCGGAAGAAATGGCAACTGCTCATAATCCGGGAGATTATCTATATCCATACCTACAGCATTCATCATCCGGCGATACGGTTCACAATTCCTATAATGAAACCTTGTGAGTTCGTGTAACCTTTCATTAAGCAACAGATGTTTCTCATCTCTACTTAATGAATACGGCTCAATTTCAAGAATCTGGTTTATATCCATAAACTTATAATAAAGCCTGCAAGTCAGGATACTGGATTTTTCCTGACGCCGACTTGGGGATTTCATTTATACACCGAACCTCAAACGCTCTGTTGTTCAAGCCAGTCTTCTCAGTAAGCAATCCGATAATTCGCTCTTCAAGCCCATCCTCTGTAACAAACACAGTGATTTTGTCGTCTACGCCGACACAGGCGCAACTGACTGTCACCTCTTTCACCAACTGCTCAACAGCGTCAAGATTGCAACGATTTCCCCAAATCTTGACAAAACGTTTCAAGCGACCTGTTATATAGTAGTATCCATCTGCGTCGCGACGCGCTACATCACCGGTATGAAGCACACCGTTGTTCTCATCCCCCTTTGCAAGGTCATCCCTGCATTCAGCATAACCTAATGACACATTTGGACCTTTATAAACCAACTCTCCATCAATGTCCGGTTCATTGATTATCTCACCTGAAGAGTTTATCAAAGTAAATTCACCGCCTGGTATTGGAAGGCCTATACTTGCACACTTATCTTGCGCAGACTCCCAAGGCAAGTAGCTCATTCTGGCAGTGGCCTCAGTCTGACCATACATTACAAAGAACTTTTTACCGTTTTCCGCAGCAAAATCAATATACTCTTTAGCGATGTCTTTATTGAGTTTCCCGCCCGCCTGAGTCATTGTCTTTAAATCAGGTAAATCCATACGGAAAAAACGCAATCGCTTAAGAATCTCGTATGTATATGGCACGCCTGCGATTGAAGTTGCCCTCTGCTCTTTCATAAAGGTCCAGAAATCACGCTGCGCGTATGTGGCATCGGTAAGCAGAATTGTAGCACCTGAAATCAAATGGCTGTTTATTACAGACAATCCGTATGAATAGTATAGCGGAAGTGTGGTAATAGGACGTTCATTCTTATCAATCTGCAGATACTTGGCAATAGACTCAGCATTACTCAAAATATTGTCCGCGCTTAGACGCACAAATTTGGGTGATCCGGTACTTCCCGAGGTTGTAAGGCACATAGCCAAATCCTTATGCAGTTTACCTCCTTTCAATCCGGTTGGCTTTAACTCGCCATCCCAGATATACTCAGGCGAATAAGCAGCAATAAGAGAGTCTATCACATCCTTTGGCTTGCTGGCATCAAGCATTACAACCGGAAGATTGCTTTGCAGACAGGTGAGATAGCCAATTAGCGATGATAATGTATTGCTGCACAAGCAAAAGGCCAACCCGCGAGGAACGTCTACATGTGCTCTTTTATTCAACTGAGCGTATGAAAGGGTTTCTCCTTTGGCTGAAACAACAGCTATCTTGTTATCAAATCTACAGAAATCAAACACCTTATAAATCAATTTTTCTCAAGACATCATTGACAATAGCCTCAGGAGACAAATGTGTTTGTTCTATCAGATAATTATAGTCTCCTACAGATAAGAACTCATCATGTACACCTAATTTCAACAAAGGTGGCATCCCCCCCGTTTCTGCCAAGACATCACCAACAGCAGAACCAAGGCCACCGATTACACTATGTTCCTCTACAGTTACTATGAGTTTAGCTTTTCGAGCAGAAAAAATAGCATCCTTATCTATCGGCTTAATACTGAGCATATCCACAACCCTGACCGAATGTCCCATATTAACTAATATTTCAGCAGCATTCAAAACATTGGAAGTAATACAGCCAGTCGAAAAAACAACGATATCCTCACCATCGTGTAACGTAATAGCTTTCCCGAGACTATAGTTGAAATCGTCCTTGTATATTATTGGACAATTCAAGCCACCAGTTAGTCGAATATATACAGGTCCCTCTATATCTAACGCGGTCTCGAATAACTTGACAGCACTACCTGCATCCGATGGAGAAAGCACAGTCATGCCAGGTACTCCACGCATCAATGACAAATCCTCAATACCATAATGCGTGTTACCAAAAAAAGTCAAAGCAAAACCAGAATTAATTCCAATTGCAATTACTTTATTTGACATATAACCCATATATTGCCGAACCTGTTCAAAGCACCTCATTGAAATAAAGGCCGCTTGAGCAACAGCAATTGGAAGGAAGCCTTCAGAAGCTATACCGGCAGATACACCTATTAAATTCTGCTCTGCTATTCCAACATTATAAAAATCATTTGAAAATTGACGTTTATAACGTTCCAAACCAGCAACAACAGACATATCTGAAGACAAGACTTTCAAGGGGTAATTGCCTTTTGCCTCCAACAAAGCTAAACCGAAAATAGAGCCGGTCTGACCTAATCGGCTAAAACTACGTGCGCTAAACTTTGTCATACACCTCCTTTATTGCCTGTTCATACTGTTCCGCACTTAACACCACATGATGTGAAGAAGGCTGATTCTCTAGAAAAGACACACCTTTACCTTTAACCGTATGAGCAATTATCACTTTGGGCTTTTGTGGGCAAATTTCGTCAAGTGCCAATTCAATTGAACTCATATCATGACCATCTACATTAAATGCCTTACATCCAAATGCCTCAAATTTTCGATCTAATTTATCCGAATCCATTACGGCCTCCGTAAATCCATCACTCTGAAGCCCGTTATTATCAATAATAATAGTCAAATTATCCAAATGATAATGCGCGGCAGACATGACAGACTCCCAGACTAAACCTTCGTTACACTCGCCATCACCAACGATAACATAGATATGATTCGTCAAATGATTACTTTTACACGCAAGCGCAACACCAACGGCAAATGATAATCCAAGACTTAAACTACCTCCTGAGAACTCAATGCAATTATTAAGATTCCTCTTTGCATGAGCGAAAATACCGGAGCCATTCTTTTCAAAGGAGTCGACTTTAACGGACGATAGAAGACCTTTCTGCTCCAAGATGCAATACAAAGCTAAAGCGCCGTGGCCTTTGCTTAATATCACCCTATCTCTATTGGAATCATCTGGATTTAGGTTCAAATTTCTATTGTATAAACACTGGAGTATTTCAACCAATGAAAGACTTCCCCCCAAATGTGCGCCGTTAGAGCCAGCCTTATATGCCAACTCTAATATACGCAATCGCATCTGGTTATTCTCATTCATATTAATATATCCGTTCGTATTTTACATACCGCCATCAACACGAAGTACTTGGCCTGTTATGTAAGAAGAAAGATCTGAAGCCAAAAACAGAGCAGCATTTGCAATGTCCTCAACGGTGCCAGGCTGCTTACTATCTGTTGCCATAATAGTATTGCGAATTACCTCATCTGTCATACTGCTTAACATATCCGTTTGAGTTATACCAGGAGCAATAGAATTAGCACGAATTCCCTTCACGCCTAACTCTTCAGCTAAAGCTTTTGTCGCACACACCACACTTGCCTTGCTCGCACCATAAATTGAACGTCCGGAATTACCATCTATCGCAGCTGAGGATGCTATATTCACTATGTTTCCATAACCATTTTTCACCATTAACTTAACTATATATTGCGTGAAAATGTACGGGGCAACAAAATTAACATCCAGGGTCTTATCTATCCAATCTCGTGTTGACATCTGGAAAAGCGCATTATATGTAATACCTGCATTATTTACAAGCACATCAACACGTTTTTTCTCTCCTATAATCTGTTTAACAGCAGACTTTACTTGATCCAGGTCTGTCAGCTCAAAATAAACAGGTTCTACTATTACTCCAAATTTTGCTGAAAGTTCCGCGCAATATGTTTCAAAAGCATCTGTTCTAGATCTTGCGCAAGCCCACACGTTTGCGCCATTGGCAGCAAATACTTCTACAATTTTATACCCAATACCGCGAGCCGCACCTGTAACAATAGCATTTCTACCCTCTAATAACTTCTTTGCCTTACTATTTAATGCCTCCATCTATTCTAATAACCTGTCCTGTTATATGTTTTGACAAATCAGAAGCAAGGAAAGCCAATACACTTGCAACTTCTTCAGGTTCCCCCATACGTTTAATATCCATAGACGCAATCTTCTCTTTTATCACTTCTTGGGGAACCACTTTATTCATATCAGTATTTATCACACCCGGGGCAATACAATTCACTCGGATTCCTTTTGATGCCAACTCCTTGGACATAGTCTTCATAGCACCTATCAAAGCGGCTTTACTTGAACCATACGCCAATTGGCCAGAATTGCCATCAATTGCAGAAATGGAACTTACAAATACGACACTGGAAGAATTGGTGTTTCGTAACATCAATTTTGTAATATACTGCGAGAATTGTATTTGAGAAAAGAAATTCACGTCAAATACCAATTTCATAGTCTCCATAGAAACCATATGAAAAATAGCATCTTTTGCCATTCCCGCAATATTAATAAGGGCATCAACAGGGACTTTATCTGATTGTATGCTTTTTACTGCAGCCCTCATTTCTTCACAATCAAGCAAATTGAAATATAAAGGCTTTACCCATACACTATTTTTGTCAGCAAGTTTTTTACAAAAGACCTCAAATTCATCATCAGGGTGCATAGCACACGCCCAAACATTAGCACCGTTCGAAGCAAAAAATTCTAATGTAGCTCTGCCAATCCCTTGAAGCGTTCCAGTAATAACAATGTTTTTACCAGACAACATAGTGTTTACTCGTCAAAATTAATGTCATATTTATCTCTCAATATCTCCATTCCTTTTTCAAATGACGAAAAATCAATGATGTCGTCTGTCTCCATCATAATATCAAACGAATCTTCGAGATTTGCAACAAGGGTCATATGACCTACGGAATCCCATAAAGGCACCGATTGATACTTAAGCCCATTAAGCATTTCATTCGTAATCTCAAATGTATCACAAAAAACCTGTGAATACTTTTCTAAATTTGTCATAATTTTAAATTTTTTGGAACTAACATTTCTCTTGCAGGATTACCCATCATAACAGAATTATCGGAAACATTTCTAATAACGAGTGAATTTGCATTGATTGTTACATTGTTGCCTATTGTAAGTTTTGGTATCACTGTCGATCTGGGATGCATTGTAACGGATTCGCTCAAAACAGAGAAACCACCAACAAATGCTTCGGAACCAATGTGTGACCAATTGCCAACCCTAACATCGTGACCGAGTAAAGCGGACGGCATAATAGTAACAAAATCACCAACTGATATATCACAAGACACAACAGACTGTTTCTCAATAATGCAGCCACGACCTATAGTTGTGTTTAGTCCTATAGAAGCTGCAGGGTGTATTAAAGTTATAAAATGACCTCCTTTTCTCAATATAATATTTGCGTATTTTTTCTTATAAAACGAATCACCCAATGCACATATAAAAACATCATCTTCTTGAATTACATAATCCTCAACAGAAGATAAAATCGGAGGGTAACCATTATAACCATTTAAAGCATCATGCTTATCATCTAGAAAACCTTTAATCTCAAAATCCGCACCAGACTCAATACAAGCCCTTGCCAAGCCGAGCACTTCACGTCCAAAGCCCCTGGCGCCAATTATAAGCAATTGATTCATCTATTCTTTACTATAAAAATTATTTTCTCTATATCATCCGCTTTCAACTCGTGATGCATAGGTAAACATATCACCTGATTTGCCATACGTGTAGCATTCGGCAAGTTAGATGGGTTTGCAGATGGCAAACCGCGATATGTGCTGAAAGAACTGATAAGCGGATAGAAGTACCTGCGTCCAAGCACATTGTGCTCTTTCATTTTGAAATACAGCTCATCGCGGGTCATTCCGAATTTATCGGCATCTACAAATATTGGAAAATAACTGTAGTTATGTTTCACGCCTGGCATATCATCAAAGAATGTGATGCCATCAACATCACGCAATGCCTGACGGTACTTGATGGCAACCTGATGACGTGCCTCAATTGCGGCATCTACAATTTTAAGTGAGCACAAACCGTATGCGGAGCGAATCTCGTCCATTTTACTGTTAATACCAGGACCTACGACCTCGGTCTCACCTGCAAAGCCAAAGTTCTTGAGATAATCAATACGTTTTTTAGTCTCAGCATCCTTCATCACCATAGCGCCACCTTCAATAGTATTGAACACCTTGGTGGCGTGGAAACTGAGTGTTGACAAATCACCTGCCTTCAAAATGCTCTCACCATCTACTTCTACGCCAAAAGCGTGTGCGGCGTCATATATAACTTTCAAGCCATATTTATCTGCAATTGCTTGAATTTCCTTAGTTCGGCAAGGCTTGCCATAGACGTGCACTGGCATTATGGCTGTAGTACGAGGAGTTATGGCAGCCTCTATGCAATCAGGGTCTATATTTCCTGTTGCAGGGTCAATATCAACAAATACAGGTGTAGCTCCATTCCACCATATAGAATGTGTTGTAGCGACAAAGCTATATGGACTGGTTATTACCTCACCTGTAATACGCAAAGCTTGAAGAGCAGTAATCAATGGCAATGTTCCATTTGTGAACAAACTGATATAGGGCACTTTAAGGTAATTTGCCAGTTCTTCCTCCAACTGTTGATGAAAAGTCCCATTATTAGTAATCCACTTTGAGTGCCATATTTGCAATAATAAAGCACTAAAATCATCCAAATTTGGGAGAAGAGGCGAGGTTACTGTTATTCTGTCCATTGTTAATTCAACATAAATGTTCTATCTCAGATACTGAAAGTTCAACTCTCTTTCGTACATTATCAAACCCCCAAAAAGACATTTTTTGCAAATTGGTTTCTATTTGTTCTTTTGTTAGAGAAGTATTAATTGATTCTTGATTCAAATCATCTTCTATACAGAAAATAATATAACCTTGTCCTTTGTAATATTTATACGCAATACTATCTTTATACAAAAAGACCTTACAACCCTGTAATAGACATGCGTTAATGTTTCCTATAGCTTGCTGACGTATATGCCCAAAAATGCCAACGCGGCAAGATTTTAACCTTTTTATATATTGTTCATACGGCATAAAGTCTCTTTGTATAAATGCTTTAATACCGTTCTTTTTTATAAATGATTGGACATTTTCAGCATAAGCGGCATCACCATATGCCATTGGTAAATACAAAGAATTCGTAATATGTTTTTTTCGAATGAGCGTCAATAAATCTAAATGATTATTTGTTGGATCAGCAGAATTACCGACTATAATACAATCTGCATTATTAAAATCTATTACATCATAGGCATAAGTATTATTACCGACATATTGAAACGGAAAATACTTTGCTTTAAATCCTTCTACTGTTGATAGCAATTCGTATTCATAGGGTAAAACTGTAGCCCAGTAATCAATGCGTTTCACACATTCAATCTGATTTTTCTTGTATTGTCTCACTTCAGACTCTGTTTGTCTGACTCTATCTAAGTAAGACTTATCAGTGTGTGATTTATAAAAATGATAAACATTTTTAATACTCCTTATCAAAAAATTACCATTCAACAAATTAAATGTTTTCCGCTTGTACAAAGTAATTGGAATAATTGGAGATATTCCGAATAGTTCACAATAAATGTCATATCCCCAAGTAGATGTAATAACAATCTTATTCAATGGTATTGCGCATATTATTTTATATAACATAGGTGGCATTGAATGGAACATAAACACATCCACATCATCTCTTTTGCAAATTGAATCACTATCCGAAATATATACAGGCTGAATACTTTGAGTTTTTATATATTTATAACTAACAAAATCATTATCAACGAAGCAAATATATTCATTTGATACTTTCAATGTTGAAAATAGCTGAATAGGAGACTCCCAAAATTTATCGTCAGGTATAATATGAAGAATTTTCATTTAAAATATCACTTAAAAACAGCACTTAACACTGGTGAATAGCCTCTATTTTCTCGTAATAAATATGAGCCTCCAAAAAACGAGTCATTTAAGACTGTAATCTGAACTGCATTCTCTAACAAATCACAAAAATCACTTTGGTTTGTTGTATTATGACAAATTAGATAACGCAATGAATACACATTTGGTCGTAAACTCAACGAAGGAATTTCCAGGCTGAAAGTATTAGCAATTGTTGAGAAATTGTGAGGCATTTCATCAGATATCCATGAAACAGCAGCATTGCCTGATTGATCACATAAGTTACATGCAACAATCATTTTCGACAAATCAATATCAGGCTTTTTTTTGATAGCAAATTCAATTCTTAAAAAATGTCCAGTAAACACTTCATTTACCCGTTCACCTTTCTCGTTATAAAATGCGATATCAATAACCTCAATATTCTTATTACCTTTCTTGTCCTTACGTTCCGACAAAGGAACATCGGCAACGAAATTGCTCATACTTAAATAAGTAGATATGCATTCCTCTATTGGACCAGTTTTATGGATTTTTCCATTGTTCAGAATTATTCCATTGTTGCACAGATTCCTGACCGCGCCCATATTGTGACTGACAAACAGCACCGTCCTACCCTCGCCCTGGCTAACGTCCTTCATCTTGCCAATGGCCTTCTTCTGGAACTCAGCATCGCCTACGGCCAGCACCTCGTCAACTACCAGTATCTCCGGATCCAGGTGTGCGGCCACTGCAAAGCCCAGGCGCACCATCATACCGCTTGAATACCTCTTTACAGGGGTATCAAGATACCGCTCGCAGCCGGAGAAATCGACTATCTCATCAAGTTTGCGGGCAATCTCGGGTTTGGTCATGCCGAGGATGGCGCCGTTCATGAAGATGTTCTCGCGGCCGGTCATCTCGGGGTGAAAGCCGGTGCCTACCTCAAGGAGGGAGCCTATACGGCCACGGGCACGGATCTGTCCGGTGGTGGGGCCAGTTACCTTGCTAAGGAGCTTGAGCAGGGTGCTCTTACCGGCGCCGTTGCGGCCTATGATGCCTACTACATCGCCCTGCTCTACCCGGAAGTTGATGTCGCGGAGGGCCCAGACGTAGTCGCTTGAGCCTTTTGAGGAGCGGTCATTAGTCTCGCCTATGCGCAGGTAAGGGTCTTCCTTGTGCAGTATGTTCATCTGCCACCAGCGGTTAAGGTCGTGACTGAGGGTCTGGGTGCTTACCAGGCCCAGACGGTACTGCTTTCCTACGTTCTCAAATTCTATTGCTGTTGCCATAAGTAGTAACTTTTTACACGGTGTCCATGAACGACTTCTGCACCTTGTTGAAGACTACTACGCCCAGGGCCAGAAGGACGGCCATAAAGAGGAATGAGTAGGCCAGCCAGCCCCAGCCGATGAAACTGCCGGCACCAAGGAAGCCGTATTTGAAGGTCTCTATCACGGGGGTCACGGGGTTCAGGGACATTACGGTGTAGAGGTCTATTCCGGCCTTGACCTTGCCCTGCACCTGGCTGAGAGGATAGACGATTGGGGTGGCGTACATCCAGAGCTGCACTATGAAGGTGAAGAGTATCTGAAGGTCGCGGTACTTGGTGGTCATGGAGCTTATCAGGATGCCGAAGCCCAGGGCCAGGCCTGCCATCATAACCACAAGCAGCGGGAACAGCAGGGCGTACCAGTTGGGACACGCGGGGCAGCCGGTGCAGGCATATACCACATAGACTATGGCGAACAGGCCGAACTGTATGCCGAAGCGCAGCAGGTTGCTGAGCACGTTGGATACCGGCATTATGAGGCGCGGGAAATAGACCTTGCCGAAGATATTGGCGTTGGTTACGAAGGTGTTCGATGTGGTGTTGAGGCAATCCGCAAAGTACTGCCACATACACACGCCGGCCAGATAGAACAGGGGCTGCGGAACACCGTCGGTGGGGATGCCTGCTATGCCGCCGAACACTACCATATACATAAGCACGGTGAGAGCCGGCTGTATGACATACCACAGCGGGCCAAGGATGGTCTGCTTGTACTGTACTACTATGTTTCTCTTTACGAAAAGCGAGCAAAGGTCGCGGTAACGCCACAACTCGCCGAAATCAACCGAGAGAAGTTTCTCACGCGGTTTGATTACTATATCCCATTTTTCTTCTGCCATCTGTGCTTAGAACTTTTTGCCGAATGCGATGTTGATGAAGGTTTGCCAGAGTATCTTGATGTCGAACCACCAGGAGCGGTGACGCAGGTAGTAGAGGTCGAACTCAAGGCGGCGGAGCATCTTCTCCATTGAGTCGGTGTAGCCGTTCTTGAGGGTGGAGTATGATGTCACGCCCGGACGAATCTGATAGAGGAAGTAGTAGCGGGGGTCCTGCTCCATTATCTGGTCTATGTAGAAGCGGCGCTCGGGACGGTGGCCGATGAAGGCCATATCGCCCTTGAAGACGTTCCAGAGCTGTGGCAGCTCGTCAAGATGATGCTGACGCAGGAACTTGCCTACCTTGGTAAGACGCGGGTCATCGTCGCCGGAATAGAGGGCGGGGCCTGCCGACTCGGCATCGACGCGCATGGAGCGGAACTTGTAGATGAAGAACGGACGGCCGAAACGACCTATGCGCTCCTGTTTGTAAATGGCCGGACCGCCATCGCCAGCCTTGATGGCGATGAAGCATATAAGGTATAGCGGGCTGAACACTATGAGCAGGACGGTGGCCAGGCAGAGGTCAAAGACACGCTTGGTGTTGCGCTCGAAGGAGCTCATACCGTCGGGGATGAACTCGCGCGAGGTATCGACTACGGCCTTGAGCGACTGAGTGCTCATACCGTCGAACTCCATATCGTCTATCTTTGGCGACATAAGGCAGTGTATGCCCTGTCTGAGCGAGATGGACACCAGACCATTGTGCTCATTCTCAAGCTCGGCGTCCTCATCGCGCGCAAAGAGGATACCCATAATGCCCAAGTCGCGCTTTAGGGCGGCTACATCGTCCTCGGTTTCAAAGCTGAAGACGGAGATGTCGCGCATAACGAGGCCGTTGGATGCCTTGTTGCGGGTAAGGAAGCCTACGGGTTTATAGTGCACGCTGTTCTCCAGGCGGATTACCATAGCCACGGACTTGTCTGATGTGCCGTATATAAGCACCGGCATACGGTCAACATTCCTGCCTGGATCTCTGCTTACATCGTCGTGGATAAGGAGTATGAGCACTCTTACCATAACAAGCATGAACATAGTGATAAGCAGGTCGGCTACGACCATTGCCACCTCGGTGCGGAAATTGCTGAACTCAAATAGTTTCAGTGCGATGCAACCCACGAGCAAAACCTCTTTCACCAGAGTTGCCAGCACGAGCTTGCCTACCGACAGTAGGGTTGAGTGCTTGATGACTATCTTGTAAGTACCAAATAACAAGAAACTGAGCAGCGAGAACACGCCGCCGATAAACACCCATTCGAATACGTACTGCTTAAAGTCGAGCACAGGGGCTGTCTGCCACCTGATGTACAGGATTGCAAGGAGCGATGCGAGTATTGACACACAGGAATCGAGCACAATAACCGCCAGCTTCTTGTGATCGCGCCCAACAGTTCTTAATCGTTCAATTTCCTTTACCATAGTATGTTATTTTTAATCCGAACCCCGAGAATTTATAAAGCTTCGCCAATGAACGTGTATTACACATTCACATTAATGTGGCATTTCAATGAGCCCTTCATAGCGAAGAATGTTCATTTAAAGAACAGGCTCCAGACAGTTCTTCTGCACTTTTAACCTTGCGCTGAGCAGTTGGCCTACACTAACCACTATGTAGGTGTCCTGACTGGCCGATATCACCTCTCCCTCTACTCCCTGCAGCCTGCCGGATATTATCCTGACCTTCTGCCCTGGCACAGGGTTGAAGCTTTCAAGCTGAACAGAATCCGGCTCCTCTGTTACAACACGGATAAAGTCGTCCATCTGTTTGTCTGGCACCACCAGCATTCGGTTTGTGGAACGGTCTATTACGTAAAAGACCGGAAGCCCACGGCCGTTTGCCAATGCGCAGGCATCGCTCTTTGCCGCCCTCAGGAACACCATATTAGGTATCAGAGGCACAATGGCCTTGATTCTGCGTCCGCCCCTCACCTTCAGGGTCTGCGTTACAGGAACAAAGTTCTGCACGCCATACCCATTCAATTTGTCGCGGATGAGAAGTTCCTGCCCCCGCCGGGTACGGGCAACAAACCAGCAAATGCTATCAGCGTCTGTCATTAGCCCATCCTATTTATAAGCAAATATAAGATAAAGATTTTGCTTATGTGGTTTTTTCTGCAAAAATCTTTACTATTCGTGCATAAAAAAAGTGTCTGGAAGGCTCCTTGAATACCGGCAGCCTTCCAGACACGTAATTTGAACTAATTATAGAGGATTAATTGTTCTCAATGAGTACGCAACGGTCCAGACCGCCATCCTCGTGCTTGTCAGATACAATCGTAGCCTTGATTACGATGTGGTCCTCTGGAACATTGAACCTTGTCATAAGCAGGTTCTTGATGTTCTCGGCACGCTCGCGGCTGAGACGCATATTGGCCTCAAGCGAGCCTGTACCCTTGTCGGCGCTTCCCGTCAGGTAGAACACGTGCTCAGGATCCTCCTCCAGGGCCTTTGTCACATAATTGTTGAAGTGGTGCTCCTCAGAGAAGTTGAGTCTGCTTACATTAATCTGATAGTACATAACAAGATCGGCCTTGGCGACACGGTCTCTGAACGATACGGTGTTGACAACCTCAACCACCTTGACTGTATCGGGCTCGCCTACAGCCTGTGCAGCCTTGCGGTTCAGCTCATCAAGAAGGTAGTGAAGTTCCTCGTTCTCTTTCTTTGTTGTATTGAGAGCGTCTATGGCATCCATAGCATCGCGCAGGGCGTCATCACGCTGCTCCTCAAGACCCAACGCGCGCTTCCAGTAGTTTCTCTCGAAGTCCACATCAAGTGTCAGACCTGCGGTAGCGGTGAAGTGATTTACACGACCGCCCTTTCCGGCATCGTGATAGCGTCCGCTGAAGTTGCCCCAGCGCAAATCAAGCATAGCCTTAAGGAATCCGTTGATGCGGAATGTATTGTACAGGCCCAATCCGAACGAAAACTCCCTGTCGCGTGATACTTTGGTGAAAAGCGGCTCATCAGGATCAGACAAATGCATATAGCCGGCGTGTGCGTATGGAGAGATACTATAGAAGCGGTTTGCCCTGTAGCCGAATATAGAGTTGACCATGTTCCATATAACATCGCCGTGCATATATACGCTTGAGAAGTGGCTCACGCCATTAGCATCTACATCAATAGGATAGTGCTGCGCAAAATACTGATTATGGTACGGCACTTTCTCCTGAAGGCTGAAGCCCTGGAATCCGAGCCTTACCGCCAGCACAGGGGTAATCCACTTTCCTACGTTAACCTCAAAAGCAGGAGTAAGCCTGGCTGTGGCAAAATCAAAGCCCATATTGTAATCATCGGTACCTGACACCAGTGTCTGCACACCCGCGCTGGCACTGATAAACCAGTTTGAATACCATGGGTTCGTTATGTAGCCATAACGAAGACGTTTTCCATTCTCATCAATGTTGGTATTGATGAGATCAGGATCATCTGCATTGGTAGTGTCTGCATAAATGTTTGCAGTTGACATTGCCCAAAAAGCGCACAAAACAACGAATAATTTCTTCATCTATCGAAGGTTATAAAATTCACTTTCTAATGAGCCGCAAAGTTAATACAAATTTCTGACACGTAAAGCATAACAATGCATTAAATCCCATTATTTTAACTTCATTTTTGAAATTATCCCAACTTTTACACAATCCACAAGCACCAACTTAACATTACGAAAGCATCTAGTGCCACCCAATATTCATATAGGGGGGGGGTAAATGATTACACCACAGTAAGTTGCGGCAAGACAACCAAAGCGGGTCAAGGGGACAGCCCCCCCCTCTGACCCTCCTTGACCCACTATACTACGGCTTCCAGTTCACTCTGGATTCTTCAGCGTGCT
Source organism: uncultured Bacteroidales bacterium (assembly GCA_937898885.1). Lineage (GTDB taxonomy): Bacteria > Bacteroidota > Bacteroidia > Bacteroidales > Bacteroidaceae > Colenecus. Next base: position 20,197 of record CALDKD010000117.1, read on the forward strand.
TCTTGACACTGCTTTTCGCCGACGCGGTGAAGTTGAAAGTGGTGTTTGGGTATGTTAATGACTGAGTACCAGATCCTTCAGGGGTAATATCGGATGTCAAGCTCCAGTTCACCGGCGTGACAGTATAATTGTCGCCAACAGTCATTCCTGTAATTGTTACCGACGGAGCCGCCGAACTGACTGACACAGTGTAAAGTACAGAACTGCCTTTTAAGACATTGAACAAGGCGCTCTCGCCATCAGCCAAACCAGTCACGGAAATAATTATATCGCCAGGCAAAGCATTCCATTGAGCCGTAAGAGTAACATTGCCGTATTTGCCACTTGCAGTAGTTCCGCCCTTGTAACCGGAATTAAGTCCCCAGTTGCCATCTGTAGAAGTTACCAGCCACCCATGGAATGTGCTGCCGGTTTTCGTAGCAGAACGCAAAGTAACATCATTGCCATAATTATAACTCTGAGTTTTAGATGCGGAAGAAGCCATCTTTCCCCCATTTGTATCATACGTAATCGTATATGACATAGCTTTCCATTGTGCGGTAAGCGTCACGTCGCCATACATTCCATTCAATGACTTACCGGCATTATACGATGTTGATGTACTCCAATTATTATCTTTGCTGGTATCCCGATAAGTAACCTTCCAGTTATTAAATTCATATCCCGTAGCTACTGAAAATTCTGGAGACGGAAGTGTTTTTGAGCAGGCGACATCATAGCCAAGAGGATCCATTGTACCTGCTCCCTTATCGCCTGGCTCAAATGCTATAGTATATGGTATTGGAGAAAAGTATGCGTACACATAGTAATTAATAGCATTTGATTCGTTGCCACTAACTGCAGTACTGCTGGCTTGTACTGTTATGTTATATGGATTATCAGCAACAAGAGGGGTTGCAGGATTAGCAGGATCGGCAGGATCCTTTTTCCAACCCCGCCAGCTATAGCCTTTGCTGGGATAAGCATATAATTCAAAGGTCAAATTTCCTTGTGATGTCTTGGTACTCTTTGCGCCAGCTGATTCCTCTGCGCCGGTACCTTCCACATCTCGTGACCCTTCTACGTAAACCATACCACCGGCTGTTGACTTTGCGTAAACAACAGCTGCATATTCCCCCTGATTAAGCTGACCCAAAATCCATTCCAACAAGCCACTAGCTTTTGCCGTTGAAGGCAATAGTAGAAATACCGCTAAAAGAGCTACACGAAATATTGACTTATTTTCCGCCATACGCAATAGCATGAGTTTTAAAGAACAGACAAATATATGATATTGCTATTGATAGAGCCAGCAGTATGTACGCATCGTCAGTAAGTCTGTGTGGCCAGAAAAACATAAATCCAGACCAGACAAAAAGTATGACCGCGTACGGAAGGCACCAATTGCGCCGCCACTTCCAAAGTAGCAAGGGAAGCGGATTAAACGGAATTATCAGCCAGCTCCACTCTGTACACACCAAATCTGAGAGAAACACAAGATACACCGTCACGACACCAAGCGCTGTTTGCAATGCAAGGAGCAAATACTCAATCCACGAATGGCCCAGAGCGCCACAAATCACAGATAGTACAAGAAGAACCACAGCAACCGCTACAGGAGAGAGGCAGCGGTTGACAGCTTTTGGCGATGTGCATCCAGTAAGTTTGCGTCCATTAGGAGACAGAAGCTGACGCCCGCAAACAGTAGCGTCAGACAATACGCTCACGAGTTGCGTTGGAATAATAACCTTTTCCACATTTGTGCAACTTGCATCAATTTTGCCATTGCACACAAGATGCATAAAACAACGGGTCCACTTATTATCAGACAGTGCATTATGTCCTATCTCACGCCTGCTTAGATTATACTCATCCGGCCAATCGCCGTAATTTATCGCAATCGTGTCCAAACCTTCTTTAATCATTGACAAAGCACTATATGCACATCCTCTATCCAGATAATTATAGGGAAGATTTATGCCTTCCTCCAAATGCACATCCAGTACTCGCCAAAGATTACGTCTCACTTCTACAGGAAGGTTCAGAGTGTATTCGTCAACATTTCTATTTGCCTTTTCGCATAATGATATAAATAAGTCGGAAGGAATTGCCAGCATTCCCATTTTAAGCTTTCCTGCAAAAAAACGAAGCACTTTTGAAGCGGCACCCTCAGACTCGTAAGTGAATACATAATCCAGGTTGCGAACAGGGCACTGCATGCGTATGGCAGCATGACCAAGTTGGGAGTAAAGAACACCGCCCGGCTCGCTGATAAGCAGTGATGCAATCACAAAGTCCTCGGGAACGCTGTCAGGAACGGCGGCGAGCTGCATATTTTGGGCATCGTCCTCCTGGGCGTACGTAGGAACAGCAAACAGCGCAAGCACCAGAAGGCATATTACCTTAGCAAATGGTTTTGCCAGCGAGAATTGTGAGACACCGTTCATATTCCAAACGCCGAGAGAGCGATACACACTTTTTAATAATATTATTGGAAAGCCGAAGTACAGGAGGAAATGCCATCTGATGCTACTGCCTGCACCAGGATTGTCATCTCAAAGTGAGCGCCTGATACGGGCGCAGTGGTTGGCTTGGTGAACAAGCTAATCAGATTGGCCGTGGACGAGCCTGGCGCCACCTTTGCTGTATGATAGTAGAAGCCATCGGTTCCAGAAGTCCAACCTGTGCCAGGAGTAATAGAGCCTGTCCACGCAGCGACCACGTTGCCGTCGGCGTCGTACCAGTTGGCTACTACTGCGGCACGGATATATTCATAGACATTGCTGGTGTTATTGAACCTCACATCGGACTTTGTAGTATTATTCACGTTCTCCGATATCTGCACTTTGATACTGCCGGCAAGATTCACCTTATACATATAGTACATACCGGCCTTCCACTCACCGTTTATTGGGAACGTGGGGCTGGTTGTCTCGTCCGACGAAGGTTTGTTGCTGACGAACGTGACCTTCAGCTTTGCATCAGATGGGAGTGTTTGCGGTATCATAAAGAAGGTCTTGGCATCGTCTGTCTTGAAAGCGTTGTCGGGGTCTGACGGTACTTGCAACGAGGCATCGCTACTGGTATATTCCTGCGAGAAACTGGCCTCTTCGCTTGGGGTATGCGCAAATGTGATATTCGGTGTGGACGATGATGGTGTGTTGTCCGAGCCGGTCATAACGCAAGATGTCTTACTGTTCACGTTTTGAATCTCTATCTTGCTGACACTATAGTCTGGGTTGTTGTCTTGAACAAACTGCACGGCGCTGAGGGCGTGAAAGAACCAGACATTAACGTTCTGACCCGATGCACCGCTGGTTGATGTTTGCGACTCGAGTGTTCCATAATTGGTGCCATCGTCGTAATACTTCCTGCTCTCCTTGCTGAAGGCGAAAACGAGATCCTCCTGGCCAGACGCGGTTGACTCCTGCACGGTATAGTCAAAATTGGCAGAATATGTGGAGGTGCGGGTTGGCTTCTTCAGATTATAGCTCCAGAAAGTAAGCGGTACATTGTTTATCCAATACAGCTCGCCATCCGGTCCTTTTCTGGCAGGACCTTCGGTTTTACTCAAGTTCCAGCCCGAGGCTCCGTTCTCGCAATCGGCCACGAAATAGAGTCCGGCACCATTCTTATTTGTATAAGAGCCCTGCTCCCCTGTGGCTATTGTATTGTCATACCACTCATCTTCGGCATACGCCATCATCTTGAAACCGTCTGTCTTGATGTTATCTGTTGTAACGACTTTTCCCTTGGTATTGACATAAGACTCCATCGGTGCATTGCAGTTCTCATAAACCATCTCCACCAGCTCATAGCCGTGGGCGGTTGACACAACACGCTCGGACAGAAGCCTGCCCGGCTGACTCTGCGCCGACACCGCCTTGGTGCTAACCGATTTCACAACCGGTATGATATTCGGATTTGAGTTACCGAACTGCGACAGAGGCTCTTTACGGCAGGAGCAGAACACAAGCGCCATAACCGCCAACGGCAGCACAAGTCTGATACACCGCATCAATTGAACGTTCATCTGAAACACACATCATATATGGCGGCGGCACTGAGTCTATGCGATTTATTCAGCACAAAGTTACAAGCACCAATCCACCTGATTACTTGCAAAAATAGAAATTTTCATATATAAATTGAAAAATGCAAGGATTTTTTACTCGAAAATTCTACTTATACGCACAACTTTTTTGCAAATACAGAGATTAACTTTTAGAAAAGTGAATTTTGCCAGAAAAGTTGCTTTTAGAGAAGTGAATCAGAGGTGAATCATTCCCTAACACATCAGGGGACTGAAATACCAGTCTCATCATAAACGCAACGTATTCGATTCACGCTGGTGCGAGACTGATTTCCCGCGTCAGAGTTCACATTCCGGAGCAACTCATTTTTAGTACTTTCACTCACATTAAAACTACCGCTATAACTACCGTTCAAGAAGTCAGCAGCAGAGACTTCAATACGTTGACCTCCTGCATTACTCAATCTCATCAAATAGTTGCAACTATAAACTTCACTTTCTGCAAAAGAATAAACACCATTCTGATAAGTTGTTTTTGTAGCCCTTGCCTCATTAACATTTTCATCCCTGAATAACGCCGCAACATCCACGTCTGGGGATTTACCTCCTTTTGCATACTGAGTATAGATATTCCTATATGTTGTTTGACTGGACCAATACCATTTATCTTGAAAAGAAGAGAATTTAGTGTACACGGTTTCGTTTGTAGTAAGGTTCATGCCCGTAGCTATTTCTTGAATTTCTTTTATGGCAGGGAGATACCAATTAATAGAAACGACTTTGCCAGATGCATCCCTTTTGTTTTTGTTATAACAATACTCTGCCGCAGTACGTGGATTGTCATTTAGAGTCAGTGTTGTTTGTCCCAACTTTGAAACAATCTTTTGAGTATAGCTTTTGCCTGCATAGTTATCAGCGAAATCATAGAATTTGTCCTGAACAGCCTCATAAGCTTGTTGTTCATGAGTATCAGCAAAACTTCCGCTCTTTGAGAACACCCTGACAGATGATGAGATTTGAGTGCTAGCAGCCCCCCACACGAAACCTTCTGTGGTATTGCCGTAGTTATCTTTCGGGTCGAAATTGTAGAGATACTCCTCGTAATACTCAATCTCGTAAGTATGTCCATTACTGGTTACCGTATATAAGTCTTCCTGACGGAAAGTAAACTCGTGTACCTCCTTCAGCACATCAGCGTCATAGAAACTGGCTTTCAACACGGCATAGCGGCAACCGTCACCATTATCCCCGTTAGCTTTGGAATGATGTGTTGTATTCTCATCAATGTAAAGCCACACGCGGTTGTTCTTGTTTGAAGCGCCTTCATCATAATCAATGGTTGCAGTAGTGTTACCTGCCAAGGTGATTGTTAAAAGATTTGTTGTGAAATAGTCCCGCTTAGATGCAGTTTGATCAAACCTTAGCCAATCTGACGTTGACGGGCTCACAATTTCCAGCACCACCTTCGGGTCTGTATAATGCACAAAGTCCAGCTCTATATCAATAGGACGTATCTCAAAATGGCTGTCAATCTGAGTCTCACGCTCCACATAAAACGCGAATGCCTGAATATCAACATTTACCCGATGGTCAATGGAAATGCCATTCAGATTGTTATCACCGCCATCGGTATTGGTCAGTCCTTTTATCGTAACGCTGTTCTGGTAGTGATGATTCCGGCAAAGGGCATAATCATTATAGTTGTTGGCTCCAAGATACACCTTATAAGTAACACTCTTGCGAAGACCGTGATGGTCCACATATTTGCCAGCAAGCTCAACATACATTGGTTTTTGAGCATTGCTGCAAAGCAGAGGTTTGAAACGTTGTTTCTCAGTGTCCGGCAAATTTGAAGGATATATACTTGCCCCATTAATTACGCCATCGGCATAAGCTGCCATTACCTTATGTTCGGGAACATAGAAATAGAAAGTCATACCAGGGCCCTTGTGGATGCAGGGATTAGGCATAGTCACTGCCGCCATATCACCTGTAATGTCAGTCTGCATCGTACCTGCGCAGTTTTCAGTCGGGGCATCGGTGGCCGGCTCGTCAAGGCGCAGATACTTAGGAACATTCACCACCTTATATGAATCGAGTGTGAATTGCGGAGTATAAGTCTCTGATTCCTGCTCGGAATCAACCTGAATGCTGAAAGAAACCTTGGAATACAGGTTTACAAGAGGAATCTCATATATTGTCTTAGGTGTACCGGTTGGTCTGTTCCAGCGCAAATCTATGACCTCGGAAGACTTGCCTATCATAGGAAAGCCATCATCGTCAATATCCAAACCGGTGACATCAAGATCTATGCCAAGCAAATCAGTAACGGAATAGCTTGTATTTGACAAGATGCTGGTGGTTGTTCCTATCATTGACTCAGGTACGTTAGCCAGAATGTATATGGTTGATTCCTGCATTTTGTCACCACGGTCAATATACTTTTGATCACTGCGTGACAGGATTTGGAATACCGAGTTTCCGCCCTGTGTTCTCTGCACATCAACCAGCGCGTCATCGCTGTCAAACACGAACATATACATTGACGTAATACGTGACTCGTACTCGTTTTTGGATGAGCGTGTACCTACATTCACATCATTGAAATCTGTGATGCGGGCAATGACACCCACATCGCTATATGCGGAACCAGACACAATGTCTTTGTCTCTTGCGCAGGAGGCAGACAGCAATGTGGCTATAGCTGCCAGATATATAAGTGCCCTTCTCATATCACTCAAAAAGAATGTCAACAGGTTTATCAATCCATTCACCTGACTCTATAATGGCTATCGTTATGGCATCGCCTGCAAAATTCAGCATCATACTATACTTCTTGCCAGCCTCGAATTTCCTGTCACTGGTAAAGCTGTTGCCTTTGGCATTTACCCACGCAGAATTCTCGGTATCATAGTAATCAACAGTTATGGTTCCACTCAATCCATCTTGTGGTATCAGCACAAGATTGTTGTTGCCCGACAATAGTGTGGGTTCCGAATTAGCAGTGGTAAGTGGCGGAATGGTAATGGCAGTGGCATCAGACACAACATACTCGCGATTTGTTATGACTGTGCCGGCATACATAGGTATATCGCCGTCTTTGGTGCCGTCAAGCCTGATATGCATTGTGGAATAATCCAGTTGGTCAAATTTAATTTTCACATTACGTATCTTCTCATCATCCTCATTCACATTCCTGCCCTGGATATTCAGGCAGAACAGAGCGTGATGGAATGTCAGCGACACAGTGCCACTGCCATTACCATTCAAGTCTTCCTCGGACTTTGCGTACATCACGTCTTGCAAATCAGCGGGGGCTGTGGAAGCTGGCAATGAATAGTCTATATACGGAACGCCCTCGTAACTGTCTGAACTTGTGGTGAGCCCGGAATAGTTGTACGGATAGTAGGCAAAAAATGTATATGACTGCCCGCTCTCCCATTGTTTGACAGGAGAATATGAGCAAACGCCATTTGCCGCGCAAGCCACCTCACGCTTATACAAGCCATCACCAGTTGTTTCATCATCGACAAAAGGTTTGGCCATAATGACGTTCGAAGCCCAGGTGCCGGTGTATTTATACCCTATCACGCCAAAGCTCAGGCCACGCATATCACTGATGATTGGTGTTTTTGTGGAAATTCCGGAATTGAACAGGATATAGCTTTCAGTAGGGACAGTACAAGTCTCCACATTCGGTTCCTGCCTGCCGCAAGCGCAGAGTGACAATAGCAGAACAGAAAATATAGCTTTACATAACCTCATAATCATTAGTCAATAATAACAGTGCCACTGGGCTGCTCGGTTCCCCAACTCTCAACGATAGGGGTTGCGAATATGATATTATACTGTTGATTTATGTCAAGCTGATAGATATATATCTTACCCTGTTCCCAACCTGTTGAGCCCTCAGGCGTAGGCAGTGAGGGGCTTAGGCTTTTTGTAGTAGTCTTACCATCGTGCTTAACACTGAATGTAATGTTTACCCTTACGTCACCAGTGATGGGCTGCGGCAACAGCAATAAACCATCAGGCCAGATTAACCGCGAATCTGCCCAATCACCTTTATTGATTACAGGATAATCAGATCCCTCATAACTCTGGGTACAGGTGAGCGTGGTGGCACCAGTATAGTTCCAGTTACCAGACGTTGACGATCCAGTAAATGTCCCTTTGTTTTTCATTCCGGTTACGCTGAACTCAACAATGCGGAACTCATCATCATCTTGGGCGGCACTGGCTTTTCTCACCTTAAATATAACCTTTGACAATATATGGCGGAATCTCAACGTCACATCAGGTTGCGAGGATATTGACGCAGGTGTTGTAACGCTCTCTAAATCACTCATCAGCAAATCTGTCTGAGAATTTACCGTATTTGATACAGTAAAGCCCGCGATAACAGCGTCATTTCCAGTAAGGCCATCGGTATATGTGCCTGCGGACGAAGGCCATACAGCACGGAATTTGTAACTGCTGGAAGCCTTCCAATATTTTATAGGTGTGTATGTCCAGGCACCCGCTCCTGAATTATTCCAAGATACTGTCTGAGCCTCAAACAGTTTCTCACCGTCAATCGTGCCACAGAGTGCCATACTTGAGCCTGCTATCTTTAAATCATCCACACTATTTGCCCTTGCCTTGGTAAGCAGACCCACGTTGAAACACATTGGATATGCGCCGTTTGCCGGCTGCAGCTCTTCTCTGTTGCACGACATAAGTGCAAACACAGCAGATAGTAATATATACGCAGTCTTTCTCATTCCCAAGTTCCTCCTGAATATGTTGATGTGCCGCCATTCCCCCATTCTATCAGTTGCACGCTGAAGAGTAGCGGCTCACCTGCTGCGCTGGTCAGCTTGTATGTGTAGTAACAGCCGGCCTTCCACACATCGCCGTTGATGGAAGAATCGTGTGTGCTGTTGTCGCTCAACGTGAGTCTGACGGCAGATGTAGGGCCAAGAGTCTGCGGAATCATAAAGAATGACTGTACGGTCATACGGTAATTGTCCGAGCCTATAGTCCTGTCAGCCCACTTGGCATTCTCTGTATCGGCATACGAGCCATAATCCTCGGTGTAGGTCTGCAAGGGGTATGCCAGCGTGCCGGAACTGTTCGGGTTATCCCAGTTGAATTTATCTTCCGGCTTGGTTTCATTGCCATTGAATGTGCAGTCGCCGCCACTCCATACATTTACCAGCGAGATGCTCTTGATGGCGAGCGAGGGGTCAAACGAGTCATCATCTGTGCAGACTATGAAGTTCACCTGCGACAGGGCGTGATAGAAATGAATGTCAATCTTGCTGTCAGTACGGGTGCCTGTACAGTCTGCGGTATTTATCTGCCCGTAATTCTCGCCATCGTCGTAGAACACACGTTTCTCGCCTGTGTTCAGGGCCATAATCATATCCTGCTGAGCGGTGGCGTCGGCCTTTGCCGTGGTGGTTGAGGGCGTGGGCAGCGTGTAGGTAAACGACATAGTCTTTGCTGTACTCGAAGATACGTACGAAGGCGTGCCCACGGTTCCGGTAGTTGGCAGTTTATAGCTCCAGAATGTCATAGGCACGGCATTCAGCCAATACCTTTCGTTGGCAAGCGACCAGCCTGTGGCATTGCTGCCGCTGACTGCGGTTGCATCGAAATACTTTCCGGCCGCATTCGGATTGGTTATTGAGCCGGACTGCCCGTCGGGTATGGTATTATCGTGCCACTCATCATCGGCATAGCCCACAATGTTGAAGCTTGTGATGTTGTCTGTGGTTACGGGCGTGCCCTTGGTGGCGTTGCAATCCACAATAATCCCAATCACTTTGGACTGCGGCTCTGGCGTAAACTTACCGCAGGCACACAGCAGCAGAGCCGCCATCAGCGACAGCAACCTGAGCGGGTCACGGGAACAGGTCCCATGATCCATCAGAAATGCCGTCAACTTACCGCTCATCTGTTTTTAGTCGAAGGATACCGACTTGAAAGGCGATTCGGCTGAAGCAAATGTCTCGTCGTTTATAAAGGGTTCTACCGTTACGTTATTCACCTGAAGTTTGGCGGTAGTAAGTGAGCCTGTAAGGAATCCCTCCTCAGCATTGCAGGGAACGGACTCTATCTGTAAACGTTCGTAATACCTTTTTTTCATAAAGCCAATTCTGCGTATATAAGATTAATAATGTTGCAAATATATTGATTTTCGGACAAAAGGGCACAAAATTCCGACTTTTTTTTAAACTTATAAGCAGAGTGTGTACCTGAATACAGGTCCTTGCCACACAATACACAGGATAAGAACCCCGTGATCAGACCTGCCGACCACGGGATGTTATCTCTCACACTTGGCGTTCTCTTCTGTTAAATCTCTTAATCGAACGAGAACGGCTTGAAATCCTGGCCGGCGTCTGCAAGTCTGGAATCCGCTGCAGACGATTCAACTGTCACCTCACCAATACGAATAGGTGACAGAGAAATAGAGCCAGTCATAAAGCCCTGCTCCACTGCACAAGGAACCGGCTCAATTGACAATCGATAATATTCTCTCTTTTTCATAGGTTACGGCTTTGCCGTTTGAATTTTCGGGCCCAAATATAAGCATTCATTAACACTATACAATAGTTCAGGCATTTTTTTTTATAAAAACATACACTTTCGCGGCAAACTACGCAAAATTTCATAATCCACATAGCAATTTCGGATGTCCTTTACTTCCTCTTTCTTCTCTGCCGGCTCTACCAGGTCGTTACTAACGACTCAAAAAAAGGATAATAGAGGATTATCGCCATCTACTTAGTGAGGCTAGTCTTGTACGGCAATATGGCCTACTCCACCACCCAGCTGTCTATGTTGCGGGCGGCGGTGCTGTAGCTCACGCCTACCTTCACTATGGTGCGGCCATCGGTGGCGAAACGCTCGGCGTAGCCTTTGGCGTTGATCTGATCCAGGGCCTCGCGGGCGGTCTTGTTGAACTTGAACTCGAAGATGTAGATGTACTCCGCGGTCTTCACCGTCATATCCATACGGCCCTTGTTGGTGTGGCTCTCTATGTCAGTGTAGTAGCCGCAAAGCGATGTCAGAATGTACATCACGCTCTGGAAGTGACGCTCCTGCTCTGGCGATGATTATCAGCCATACCTCCGTAGGATATATTTACAGCATTACCGCTCTGTCCCTGAGACAGGTTGCGGAACTGTAGCCGCTGCGACAATCAATACCAATCAATGAGACTGTCAGCGGTACAAATAACGTTTGATGGATTGTTTTGCCGTCTTTTGAAATGGTTCTGAAACGAACTCGATATCGTATAATTGACTGAACAACGGCAATTCAGGATTGATTGTTGACAGCAGATTGTCAATATCAAGTGGCATAGATGCGTATATCAATGCTACAAGTTTGCCGGAACGGTTTACAACCAATGATTCATCTACCCCGTCAATACTATTTATGATTTTCTCAATATTCTGCGGATAAATGTTCTCGCCCGATGGCAGCACAATCATATCGTTTTCAAGCCTGCCTGTGACGTACAGATAGCCGTCATCGTCAAGATAGCCGGCATCACCCGTGTGCAGCCAGCCGTCAGCATCGATTTTCTTGTGTGTCGCTTCTTCGTCCTTATAGTAACCGAGCATTACATTATCACCTTTGACTAAGATCTCTCCATCTGCTATTCTTACAATCATTCCAGAGACGGCACGGCCACAGGAACCTGGTCTGAAATTCATGTATAAGTCAGCGCTGATGAGCGGTCCGGCCTCCGTTACGCCATATCCTACGGAAACCGGTATGCCGCTGTTTGCAAGCAGGTCCATACTCGCTTTTGAGATTGATGCCCCACCAACGTGAATCTGCTTGCAACAAGACAGCAATTCTTTCAGTCGTTCTATACCTTTGGTAGCTATAAGCATTTCAAGAATGGCTGGAATCATAGCCATCGCATAGGGACGAACCATATTGATTGAATCAACAATAAGTGTCTTAGAGACTAGCGGACCTAAGAATATTATATGTTTGCCTTTAGCCAACTGTCCAAGAGACTCTGTCATCAATCCAAACATGTGTGATGGAGGCAAAAAGGACAAAAACGCGCGATTATTGTCATCGGGAAAGCCTTCAATGATATTCCTGACATTATTGCTTATGCTTCTGGCAGACAGCATTACTCCTTTAGGATTTGATGTGGACCCTGACGTGAAGCATATCTGAGTCAGATTGTCAATGTTCTCAGTATTGAAATGTACATCCTGAGTATTCAGTTGGCGCTCCGCTGAAAACTTATTAACGTTATTGGGTAAACTAGAAAAACCGTTTAATGGCATTATGAATTGCAAGTCAGGTAATGCTTGCAAATCCATTCTGTCAAGGATATCCTGATCAGCAATCAATGCTGAGGCTTTGGAAAAGACAAGTTGATTTACAATATCACCGGTTGGTTGTGCCGCTGAAATGGTCACAACTACTCCTCCGTATGCTGAAACCGCAAGATAAGCGATAGTCCAATTGGCGGAGTTGTTGCCGCAGACTGCAATATGCGCACCTTTATCCAGACCATTTTGCCTGAATGTGTCTCCTATCCGTACAATCATCCGGTACATCTCACCATAGGTGTAGCTGTTGCCTTCATTGTCCTCAAGCAACGCATAATCTGTAAGTGCCGGCTGATGCCAGTTCTCACGGATTACTCCGGCAAGAACATCCAGATAGTGGTGCATCAGCTTATATGCTGTTCCACAATTGAGAACAAGTCATTCAAGGTAACAACTGACAGCATATCATCGCGGGTGGGTTGCCATCCGAATGTGCGCTGGATAAACAGTCGCAATTCAACTGCGTCCAGACTTGAAATGCCAATATCATTCCTCAAACTGGCATCAGATTTAATCAGACTTGCGTCAAACTCAAGTGTCTCAATGAAAAAAGCAGAAATCTTCTGCTCAATCTCTTCTCTTGTCATAACTTATATCTTTCTTAAAACAATTGCCGCATTGGTCCCGCCCATACCAGATGAGTTGCTTAGTGCGATCTTTATCGGTGTATATACGGTCTCGCGGGCAATACGCAAGTCTTCAGCACATTCATCAACATTCTCAAGGTTAATGTTGGGCGCCACAAAGCCATTTAGCATCATTAGTATGCTATATACCACCTCGCTAGCACCTGCCATCCAATTCTCATGCCCGGTCATGGATTTGGTGGAACTGATCCATGCTTTTTTCCCTTTAAACAGATTGGTCAAGGCTTTGGATTCCTCTATGTCACCCATAACGGTCGATGTGGCGTGAGCGTTAACATAATCCACATCATCGGCTGTAATACCGGCATTATCCATAGCGCGCCGCATGGCAATCAGCTCACTGCTCCCATCAGGCTGGGAGATGTCATCAATACCATTGCTTGAGAAACCGTAACCTGCAATTTCGGCAAGTATGGTAGCTCCGCGCGCAACGGCATGCTCATATTCTTCTAAAACCAAGGCAGCGGCACCTCCGCTTTGAACCATACCGTCACGGTCACGGTCAAATGGCCTGCTTGCCTTCTCAGGCTCATCGTTCCTTAACGAGAGAGCATCAATAGCATCGGCGGCTGCCGCACCCTGTTTGTCCGTCTCTACTGATCCACCAACTAATACAATGTCCTGCAATCCATCACGCACAAACATACTACCTATACCTATTGCGTGGCAACCGCTGGCACAAGCTGCCCCCACAGACAGGCTGATTCCCTTTAAATGGAAAATAGTGCCAAGATTCATAGTGACTGATGAAGTCTCACCTTGAAACAACGCCGATGGTCCTAACATCAAAGAATTACGTTCAATACGCATTATATTAAAACTATGGGCATTATTTTTGGCGTTTCCGTCATTACCGAAAATGATTCCGACTTCATTATTACGAAGGTATTCATCCGAAATGCCCGCAACGGCAAGCGCCTCGCGGCTTGCCATATATGCGTATTCCGCATCCTCGGACATATTGACACGGAATTTCCTTGCCAACAGTGGCTTTAGCTCTGGTCTTGGAACATTACCAACCAATCCGCTCTTCAATCCGAACTCAAGCCTTGAAGAATCGAATATGATACCTGATTTACCCTGCCGTAAACTTTCTGTAACATCGGCCAGGTTCTGACCGATGCATGACCATATACCAATGCCGGTAACAACTACACGTCTCATAGCCATCCGCCGTTAATTCCTATAACCTGTCCGCTAATATACGATGCTTTATCACTTGCCAGGAATGATACTAAATCAGCAACCTCCTGTGGAGTGCCGAAACGCCTCATGGGAATTCTTTGACGAGATGACTCGTCTATGGAATCTTTTGTCATATCTGTCAATATCACACCAGGGGCAACGGCGTTTACGGTAATTCTTTTAGGGGCAACTTCCTTAGCCAAAGATTTTGTAGCACCAATCAATGCCGCTTTTGCAGTGGAATAATTGACCTGTCCATTAAATCCATATTGCCCCGCAATGGAAGTCATATTGATTATCCTGCCATAGTGTGCCATAAGCATACCGGTCAAGACCCTTCTTGTAATATAAAAAAAACCGTTCAGGTTAGTATCAACGACACTATGCCAATCAGAAGGGCTTAAATCCAAAAGTACATCATCCTTAGCTATTCCTGCATTGTTCACCAATACGGATATATGTTCGTTCTCATGTGACTGTTCCCAAAGATCCAAAGCTTTGTTTATTGCTTCAGGGTCAGAAACGTCAAAAGGGAGCAACCCGGCTTGTCCGCCATCGGCTACAATCATGCGTAATGTATCGTTTGCAGCCTCGTGGTTCTGCTTATAATTGATAATGACATAGAAGCCGTCGCGTGCCAGTTGAATGCAGATTGCACGTCCGATACCACGGCTGCCTCCAGTTACTAATGCGTATTTCATAATTCTTACAACCTGTTCTCAATATAAATGTACATTTTTTCAAAGGTAGTGATTTTTGGCATTTCCATTGTGGGTATAAGTACTCCAGTAGTTCTTTTTATCAAAACCACCAGTTCCATAGCGCTCAGGCTGTCAAGCTGAAGGGTCTTGCGTATGTTGGCCTCAGGTTGCAGCGCAGCCACGTCAACATCAAACTCTCTCGCTATGATTTCATTCAGTTCCTGCCTGTTATATTGCATATTGCCTGCCCCATTAAAAGTTGTTTGCCTGATTCTTGGAATAAATGAAGCTCAAAGCCCTTTTGGAATAACAGTATAACGTCACTGCCACCGCACAGAAAACACCCAAGCTCATCACCCTGCCTTAATACCGTTCCTATGCTCACTCCTTCTGTCCAGTTTACGGAGCAAACCTGCGCCATGCCTACGGGGACTACGGCAACTTTGCCAAATGTTCCGGTATCTATGACCATCACCCCACGTGTCTCTATCATCTGGAAACCCAGTTCATTGGGATAGTGGTAGGCATAGCGTTGAAGGTCATCGTCCCAAATCACCACGCCACCGCTGCCGCTGTATCCGTCTATTATGCGAACATCAGCTATGGTGCCATTGACTGGACTATGCAGTCTGTGATAATCATAGAAATCAAGCATCTGATGCACCATGTGCCCGCCTGCAAACTCATTCCTAAACGGACTGTCTCCAAGCAGGTCTGCCACACAGCGTACACTCGATGTCTTCAATGGCAGGTAATCCGGCACGACCAGACGGCTTTCTGAATCAATGCTTATGCAAGGCTGCAGTATTCCATCGGCCGGGGCTGTGACATTGGCGTTTCCTATTGGACGTGCGGCGGGTGAGGACAGCCTTCGGGAGAAGAACCCGTTCCAGGTATGCCACCGTTCTTTCGGCTCATACCAACCTTTGTCCAGACCGAACAACCTGTCCGATGCTATTTTCCCATAGTACACATCATTCCAACTGTCAGAACTGTCCAGAAATTCCCGCCAGGCATTATTGAAGCTCTTAATCCATTCAGCTATTACCGGTATATATTGAATGGAAGGATATAGATAACCCTTATCCTCCAAAGACTTCAGTGGTTGGTCAAACAGGAAAAGGAAGTACCCTGTACTTTGATCCATCCTACGAAACATACCCATATCGTCTCCAAGTCCAAGGCTTTGCCAGGGCATTGATGTAAGGAAGCGGTCCAGAAAAGACAACAGGTCATCAATTGAACGGACGGGATTCATGCGTCTGTCAGGACACATTTCCGCAGCTGTTTCCAATGTCTGTTCCATTAATGCGTGTAATTCCTCATTTTCATCTAGTATGCTTTGCAACCGCAGCGTCACAAGGTGATGAATTCCCAGCAACCATTCAGCGTTCCTTTTTATCAAACGTGCTAGACGCCTTATACTTTCTTCCCTGTAATGTGTTGCAGAGTATTTGAAAACCAGACGGATGGAACCGTCCGTATTTTCAATTTCAATATCCAGAAGACTGTAAGCTATATCCTGACGGTCTGAATCCTGACCGGCAATCTCAAAATGAAATGGTATTTCCGTAATCAGATCCTCAGGTGAGGGCTGATGCAGCACGTTCACGGCATAGTCCCAGGTCTTATTGTATGGAGCTGTAAGCGTCAGAGGGAAGTCACTGTGCGCTATTCCGCTGCGTGTCTGGTTGCGAGCTTGGCGGAACAGTGATTCCACATTAGTACTGCGGTCTATTTTCAGAGGAATGTCCTTATGCAGACTGCCAAAGATATTCTGATCATCCAAAGTGTCACGCCCCAGATATGCCCAAGTCAACGCGGCCTGATCAGTATCCTCATAATCCATTATGGCCAGAGCCGTGCATAATGTGAAGAACGTATATTCAGATATATGCTCTCGGTCCGAAATGTGTTTTATCAGTTGGCGGTATGTGCCACCGTTCGGGCATACATCATACAAATCTGTATATATACCTGCAACCGGAATGCCGGCCGTATGCAATGGAAAATCTGTGCGAGGACGTACCGGGCAACGCACTTTGCCGAATTCGCTTTCAAGCCATTCCCTGTGCCGGGCGTATTTGTCTGAATTCTTGTGCGCCTCAAGCCTGTTCAGATAGGCATAATAGTCATCATTCTGGAGCTGTTTCCCCTGATAGGCCAGCAGAATGTCTCTGAATAATAAAAAGATACTGTATGTGTCACCTAATATCCTGTTTACGGTAAAGGACAGGAATATTGAATTGTACTGCCTGTATATGCTTATGTTATGGTATGTACCATTCAGGATATCATTACTTTCCACAAATTCCTGACCGTTGTCATCAAACCTTGTCTGGAAAACAGGGTGCTGCTTCAGTGCTGTCACTACGGCATTACATAACTTTTCCTCATCAACCTCAGTCGCGTTCATACGGAACACAACCGGACCGTACTGATACACTCCAGGTACTCTTTGAAGCATATCATATACAAGTTGTGAATATGGAAGGAGAGGGTATCTCATGCCGGTTTCCTGTGTTTGCGGCGGAAAATGACAATGAGTGCGATAATAACGATTACGGATAGAATGACCGCAAATGCCGCAGGGTCAAACCAAATATTCCACCATGTAACGGAAGGGGCCTCAACCAAGTCTCCTTTATACGTCAGCAAGGGGTGTCCTTCTATTGTTGCCTCACTCCATATCTGTACCAGCCGCGCCGGAACCCTGAAGTCAGAGGCTTCATACTTCTTTGCATAACTAATCTTTATGGGTCTCAGCGCCTCTTCTATGTATTGTTCGACCGACGATGAGCAGCCGCGTTTCTTAAGGTCAAGTATCAGTTCACTGCCCTCCATTACATGTTTGTCCATAATCTGCCACAGACGCTGCTCAACATCGGGAGGAAGATTAAGCGCATATTCATGTACGGCACGGTTCCATTGGCGGTAGGCCTGCAAATATTCATCGGTCGGGATGTTGAACATTCCCATCTTCAGCTTTCCGGTCCAGTATCTGATGAGTTGTCCGTTAATCCTCTCACTCTCATAGCTGAAACAGTAGTCCATTCCAAAAACGGGACATTGCAGACGTACGAAAGCATGCCCATATACGCCCAAAGCGTCATCACGCCAGTTGGTAGGTTCTGCAACGCAAAGACTTGCAATGACAAAATCATCGGCTGTGCGGTCTATCGTGTCACCGAACAGAGGATCAATCTCGCGTTCCGCATACAAGTCCGGGACACATAGTGTCAGACAAAGAAATATAACAGCGGCAAAACGTTTCATTTGTATTCAATTTTTCCAAAAACAGGTTCCATGACGCTTGGAACGTTGCCCAACACCGAGCCTCTGACACTGGATTTCTCAAAACACCGGTCACAGTCTTCGCTGAAAGTGCAGTCCTCAAGCACAAGGTCATTACAATAGCACAATGGTTGCGTGCCGCTTATATGGCAGCGTATCAGGTGCAGGCCATGGCTATACCAGCCAAGATACTCGCTGCGGATTTCCGAATCATACACCCGGCAACCCTCACTTTCCCAGAACGCGTCCTTGGTATCCAGTACAGAATTGTGAATTTCCATATTACGTGAATACTGGAAAGCATACTTGCCTTGCATAGTCATCCGCTCTATCAGGAATTCCGATGAGGAAAGAAAACAATATTCAGCCCCAGACATTTCCACATCAGTCACACGTCCATTACGGCAGTGCCAAAAAGTTTCGGAGCCAGACTTCACTGTGGAATCCGCCAACGTTATACCGTCTAATTCACGGAACATCTTGGGAGCATCTATCCTGCACCCGGAGTATGAATGATTACGTCCGTACCAGCTGCAAGCCCTGGCCGATTCTGAAAAGACCGTATCTGTACAAAGTACGTCATTGCATTCCCAGAATGCATACATACCTTCAATGCGGCAATGCTCAGCACGTACATCGGTACTGCATTTTAAAGCCGATTCACCAGAGTGAACCGTAACGTCACGAAGTAGAACCGAACGGCTGGCAAACAAAGGCCGCTCGCCTCCAATTTCGGAATGTTCAATTAACCGCATACAACACAAACATTATCCTCATAAACAACAGCACAAGCATCAGATTCACTATATGTGAATGAGATGCCTGCGCGAATATAACTAAAACTCTTGATAAATCAGTTGCCCCAGTTTACTTTTGACTTCTCATCGTATTCTCCTGTTGAACTTTTACCCACGACATTGAACTCAAATTCGGTATCTGTAGTTACAACTACATTCTCGTTACTACCGACCGGAGTAACATTATAGTTCATAGCCCATGCTGTAGGGGTAACAGAATATGTCCCGGTAGGAACTTTGAGTGAGATCCGTGCAGAGGAGGATATCTGAAGCGGGACTGTATAAACTGTATTTGAAATTGTAGGGGAAACTATATTTTGTACGTTGAAAACGACTTTGTCACCCGAGCCAAAGTTTGATCCATTGATCTTGATTGTAATCGAAGTCATTTCCGATTTTTGCCAATGAGCATAATAAATCGCGCTAGCTGGATTATTTATATCTGCAACAGGGGTAAGTTCAACATCGCCTGGATTAGGTATGATCGTAGAAGTCTCGGAATCCTTGGACCATCCTAAAAAAGTATACCCATAATTAGGTATCGCATGCAATTCGAATTTAATTTTGTCATTGGAATCCGCCTGACTTATTGTTAACGATTCATCGTCTTGTCCCGTGCCAGAACTAACATAGACAGTTCCGGCACCTGTATCTGTATTTACTACTGTTACCTTTGCATAATAAGTAGTACTACTACCTGCCACAGCCTTGGAAGGAGCCAAGACGAACAGCGTTACCAGCAGCACCCTGCATACATAGACAATATATAAAGACTTTATCTTATTCATAATTCCAATGCTTGTGATGATTTATTATAGGCCTGCATAGTTGTCAAATGCCTGCTTGCAATTTCCTCCGGCTGATGATGGAACTGCCTGGACCATGATGGTCATCTCCAGATGGGCTCCGTCAACAGGAGGTGTAGAAGGTTTGGTATATGTCGTAAAGATGGAATTAATATTCGTTTCTTTAGCGACAGGATTACTATAATAGTAATAGCCGTCTGCGTTCTTAGTCCAGCCAGAACCAGGAAGACCAGTGAACGTGCCCTGAGTTTCGTTCCAAGGCGCTACAATATTTCCTTCGTTATCATACCAGTTCGCAATTATAGCTGCACGGATATAAGAACTTGCAGAACCGTAGCTCTTTATTACGACATTTGACTTAACGTTCCCGCTCACCTTGTCTGACAGATCTATTCCCACGGCCGAACCATCCTCATTTGTTGCCTCTATGACCTTGTCATCAAACAAGAATGCTGACAACGTAATGGTTCCAAGACCACCGTTATAAGGAATAACGTCGAACGTGATTTCAGTGCCTGAAGTGTAACCATTCAGGGTCTTCTTGTATATACGGTTACCATCAGAATCCGTATTTTGGAATACAAGTCCCTCAACTTCGGGTGCCGGCTCGAAATTCCTCATAGTGATTAATACATCTCCGGTGAAATTCTTGTTTAATGAGAATTGGAAACCATTGCGTTCTCCTACCTTATGTTTCGAACCGGTAAGTGAGGCTGTGAACGTTGAAGGCGTGTAATTCTTGACCTTTACAGATTTTGTGGTAAAGTTGTCATTTGAGACTTCCACTGTGGTTGCGCTGTTTGCTATAATCGTTGTGAAATACACAGGAATCTCCTTCTTGCCATCTACCACATCGGCAGTCTGGTATTCGCCCCAGCTTACAACTCTTTCGAACCAGTAATCTGGATGACCGCTCTCATCTGTGCCATACCGGGCAGGCAGGTCCTGCTCGGTATGAGCATTGTCCGGTGTCAGGCTGTTGACACTCGGATTTATTTTGAATGCAAGTGGGAACATAGAACTCGGGAGGTCCTTGTCGATGCCAACATGCAGGACAACCGACTCTCCGACTCCGTTAATCACATTGGCCGCATCTTCAGAATCGGTGTTTGGAGAGGCGGTAAGGGACATCTCAAGAGCATCGCGAAGCACAAGTTCTATGGAGCGGGTGATGGTCAGATAACGGAGTCCATCCCATTTGCGTCCTGTAATTGTAATGGTCTGGGTCTTCGGTGTGGCCGATGCCTTTTTGGTATTGATGGTTACATAGCGGTTACCACCCTCGTTTGCGCCTTCAACGTCAATGCTGGAGACGACAGCTCCGCTAGAACCTTCGGTGCCTTCATAAGTAATGACAACATGAGGATTATTATGATTCCATTCCGTGTCGGTAGCAGATGTTCCCGTTTTACCCAAATCATTATGGATACCGGTTTCGCTGTGGTCAGTAATATCCGGTTCATACTTGTACCAGAATTTGGCGGTGGTAGATTCATTATCAGGTGCTACTATGAGGAGCCTCGTTGCGCTGACCGAGATGCGGGCGTTACCATCTGATATGTTCGGCAGGTCCTTATAATCTATATTCACGGAAATGTCTCCGGTCGGAGCTCCTGCCAACGCGGCAGCAGCAGTTGGAGAACCTGCTGAGGAAACATTCTGAATCTGTACCGAATAGTTGAAATTACGGAGCATAGCATAGAAATCGCCGTCCTCATCCTGCATTGCGATTTTGTAGTAGGCATCAGCGCCATTATATTGTCCCTTAACAATAAGGTACATAGGTGAGGTAAGGGCTTTCTCGCGCTCGTACACATAGCCGGAAACGGTGTTGTCAGTAGCTGCAATCATATTGCTGCCATCAAACACTGATGGTGTGACGAACTCTGTGGATGCAAGTGTGAAACCCTGGTAATTGCCTTGATGTGGGTCTTCCACATCATCCATCTTACTATATTCAAGATACGTCTTTTTAACAGTAGAAGTATCCGCTCCGAATCCGCCGGTATTGCGGTTATATGGTGCTATGGAGCCACGGTCAGGATAGTTCACGAACCACATACCGAGAATCTTGAAATCCTTGAAAGCTTGAGTATCGCCTTCGAGCGGTTCTCTCTTGGAGAGAGTAACCTTTGAGAAGTTGCGTATGAGTTTAAGGTTGCTAAGGGTCTCAACCATAGAATTGTATGCTGCCAAGCTGTCGGGGTCACTGGTTATAGGACGCGGTGATATCTTGGTGAACACCAGTCTCTGCCAATAGGCATCCTTGCGGTGGAATTCATCCGATTCATCTGCATCACACATTGAATAGAGTTCACCTATAACCTCCTGCTCGGTACCGAAACGGAGTTCCTTCGGACCATTTGCTATGAAATGCAGGGTACGCGGCTTGTCTGAGACTTTCAACTGGATGGTGAACTGATATTTGTGGTCATTCAGAGGACCTGTGGTGATAGGATTAGCCTTGACGTATTCAGACAACTTGTAGCCGGTTGTATCGAATACGGCAACATAGATATTCTTAATGTCTGGGGTCTCGGCAAGAGCCTTGGTTCCGGCAGTCATCTCTTCGCCCAAGTCCACATTGAAGCCCAGAGTAACCTTGCCGTCACGCTCAATGCCAATCTCGTTTTCAGGGTCAACGGGCTCAAGTGTCGGAATCTCTTTGACACAGGAGCATATCAATGCCGCGAATGTCAGGATATATAGGATTTTCTTAGTCATTTCCTTCACTGTTATAATTTTGGAATTACAAAATCATCTGGAACATCACCCCACTTAAATGTGTCCTTTTCATCGTTTGTCCAGCCCATCTTGGCATCTACCTGTGACCAGTACCACTCGTCATAAACACAACGGGCCGCGCCTCCGCCACTTCCTCCAGCACTTGTCGTTTTTGAATAGCCTGCGGAATAACGCTTGTAGTCGGTATCTGTTGCCGCATTACCCGCAAACCAGCCGCCGGCATAGCAATAATACGAAGTACTACTCTGAATAAAGATTGTAGGGACAATACCGTTGCTCGACATTGTTTGAATCAATTTGCATTCAGCCAATGTGGGAAGCCGCCAGCGTCCTGCCGGATAACCGTCCTCCTGATATGCCGCACAGCGTTGTACCGCATTTTGGTATGTCTCGTTCTGTCCACTTCGGCAATTGGCGGAATTGACTCTGATAGAAGGTGCCACATAGCTGTCACGCGAGCCGTCATCAATTGTAGGATGGTAATATTTGATGGTTCTATATTCTGTCTGTCCGTCACCCTTATATTTGGCGGGGGCGGATACAGGATTGACGGCATTCCATTGAACTCCATCCGTTCCGCTATTGATATCAAGGTTATTATACAGTGAAGGATCTCTCGGGTCACCGACTATGAAACCGGAAGTCGGGTCAAACTGACTTACAGTAATAACAGTAAAATATATACTGCTGTTATCTCCGGAATCTCTCGCACCTTGGACTATCTGCCAATTTCCCGACTGGGCGTTGTTGACGTATGTGTATCCGTAACCATTGCTGCTGGCTCTGCCACCGGAATTGGCAAATGTCTGAATTGTAATTGCAGGATTCTGGGTGATTTTGATGTGCTCGGTGAAATCTGTATTGTCTTTATGACGTAAGTCAAATTCAATGATAATCGGAGCGCAGTCCAAGTTTTTGTCGAGGGTATTGTATATCTTATGTCCGACGGTTATCTCATTAGGGACGGTCAAATCATATTCCACATTTGTATAATACGGGGTCTTGGACGCGGCAACTCCAGTGGAATAGCTAGTTGACGTTATTGTTTTATTCACAGCCTCACAGACATGGCTCGATGAGAACGGAATGGTAACCTCTTCCTTATTATTCAACACCCATTCGGTCTGCTGAACAGCAAGGTAGCGGGTGTCCTTGATCTCGGCCGGGGTGTTGATGCCACCATCATCCAGGGCATTTTTCCAACCTTGAACCAGATAGTCCATATAGTAGTATATCTCTGTCGGCTCCTCAGGGTAGAGGCTGCCCAGAACAGTCAGCTTGCCAGAGATGTCATACCACTCGTTCTGCATTATGGAGCGGCTGCCCAGAATGAGCTTGTAATACAAAGACTTGTACGATATGTTCTCGTCTGCATCGGTTATCTTCCATCGGAGCTCATACATCAGGTAGGGCTCTGTCTCGCTGTTAAACTCCCACTCCATAGGATAGGAGTAGATTGGAGTTGACAGTACATATTTGTTATATGTCTTGTTCACCGGGTCGGCTTCGGTACCTTCGTTAATGGTTTCAGTTCCATCGGCGGTCATCACTCCGTAATCAGAATCAAAATAGTCATCAACTACGACCACGTCCTTGTTCCAGCCGCCGAGGGTGGTCTTGTTAATGCAGTTACACAGTTTTACCTGGAGCCCGTCTGGGGTATATACGTCAGTTGATCCCTTTGGTGTGATGGAAGGTATGACAATAGCTCCGATTGTGAATTTGGCGGCAAGATGCTTCATTTCGACCGTTGCATTCACCGCTATAGTCTGTGACAGTGAGGTGGCAGTTATGAGACCGTCATAGACCAGTGTGAAATTGGCCTGAGGCACCTCTTTGAGCGAGGAGGCAACCGTCATAGCACGCAAAGCCGCCAGGGTTGGTTTGCCTTCGAGTGCAGACACAAGACTTGCCGGCGGATTGGCTACGGCGAAAAGCTGACATTTATTGTCTGAGGCAAACAGGTCATTGACAATAGTAGTGGCGCTTACAGGTATCTTCACCGGGTAGGTTCCCGTCTCGGAAATGCCGGTCTTGAATCCGCTTACTGACGGTGCGGCATTTGTCACACCATTCGGATAGAAGAAATAATAGACAGAGTTTAGGAGATTCTCATTGTAGTCGTCATCACCACGTACCGCTCCCTTAACTTGCGCATCGACTGCCGGGGCCGTGCGGAATGTGATGCTTATGCCTCCGTCTTCTGCTACTGATATGTCATTTTTCTCTGAGCAGGACACAACCGCAACGGCAGCTAGCAGAACGCCGACATACAGTAATTTTCCATATATTGACTTCATCGTGGGAATTTCATTTAAAATTTGATGTAAACAAACGTTCTTGGACAGTCTTCGCCGAATATGTCATCATCGTCAATACTTACCATATCACCATTGTTCAATCGGACAGTAAAGGAAAGTTGCAGAGTAAACTCTTTCTTCTGCAGGTCTTTGGTGGGAGGGTCTATGGCTATTACGGCAGGATTGCCATCAACAAGGCCTTCCGCAGTGATAATATCATCTTCCGAAGTGCGGGCACCATCAGGATAGTTGTAAACGTCAAATGCATCCCAGTCCAACTTCTCTCCAACAAGCCACGTGGCGTTTTCCGGAGAGCCTATGGTAAATTCCAGAATGATGGGAACACCCGGTTTGAAATATGCAGTATCGTGGGATATAGTGCAATTGTTATAGAATTCTGGCGCCAGATGCAATTTATCTGTGACAGACACGGCGCCGTTGTAGTCGATGACCGGATCCAACTGATTCCACGATGCGGCCTTGAATCCGAGGTCAAATTCCTTGTCCTGGAATGACAGTTCCAACTCGTAACGGATGCCGGGCCCCCAACCCCAGGTATCGGCATCGTGAGGGATGGCGGCGTATTTGGTAATATCTCCGTCTCCCTGATTGTATGTGATTTCAAGATAGGGCTGGTTAGTGTCTCCGGCAGCAGGGGCTATGTTGCCGTCCGTGTCAGTTGTGCCGCCGTAGGTCATCTCTGTAGTAGTCTGCGGCCAGACCAGGAAGAAAGACTGACTGTCTGAAGGCGTGCCTACAACGTTTGCCTTGGAGTCACCGGTATTGCCGGCTACAGAAAGATTGAGAGTGCCGGAATAAAGCGTGAACGGGCCGGCAACGCTTCCGGTACCATAGCTTACTGCAGCAGCAGAACCGCTGTAGTTGACAGTCGCCCCCTTGCTGTCCTTCAGACCATGGAGTTTTATACTTTTGATTGTCACCTGCTTGGCGGAATAGTTCCTGGCCGAAAGGCTGAAACTCGAGAAGAGGTGATTCAGAGAGAGCTCAACAGTTGAATAGTCAGCGTCGCCTGCGCTGCGGGTCACTATGTCGGAGTAGGCAAAGTCAAAGTTTGTGGCGTTAATCCCCATCTGCTTGGTAGGAACAGTAAGGATATTGGAGTTGAAGGCGAAGCCGGTACCGAAGAAACCCGTAGCCGTGAGAGCTGTGCTCGGTTTGGCATCTTTGGTCAGCCAGCCGAAGAACTTATGGTCCTGCTGAAAATTCCACCTGTACTTCTCGGAGCTCACAAATGACCATTTGCCATCGGAACCGTACTGCAACGTTTGACCAGAGTTAAGATTTGTGCTTACAGGCGTTTCGTCAATGTGACCTTGAATGGGGTCAGTAGCAAATCCGTAAACCTGCACCTGAGTGCCTGTGGTGAGCAGGTCAGCGCTCTCAAGCAAGGCCTTGGTGCCAGTGGGATCGGCAATGTGCAGGCCGAACTGTATGTCGGGAGTATCGGTTACTACCGCCGTCTTGTCCTTGTCGCATCCCACTACGCTCAGCGTCAGGAGCACGGCGGGAAGGATTGATGATATTTTTGTCATAATACTATTCGTCAGATGAATATTTCCTCCTTGCGGTTTGACCAACCAACCAGACTTACGGAGAAGTCAATGTCACGGCCCAGAGTGGTGGCCTTTATTTTATAGGTGTAATAATAGTCACCTAACCAAATATTACCTGTTGAGTCGGCAATGTCTATGGTTTTGGTAATATCTTCACCCTCGTAATCAAAAACGACTGTGATTTTGTTGGAGGATGTGACAGTCTGCGGAATCATGAAGAATACGTTCTCACAGGTGTAGAGATTGTAGGTGTGGGTGTCTTTGGTGTAGCTGCCCTTTGTCCAGCCGGAGACAGTAGAGGTTGAGAAATCGGCGTTGTAGGTCTGGCCGAAGGTTGCAGTGCCGGCCTGGTCATTCCAGGTGAACTCGTCGTAGCTACCGTTCGTAGGACTGTTTGCGTACTCATTGTTCTCGGCATTGCCGGAATCTTTGAAAGAGCCAGTTCCCGATGTTGCCAGGTTGGAGATGGAGATGCTCTTTATTTTCAAGCTCTCGTCGAAAGAACCGTCGTCCGTACTCACACAAAAACGCACCTGTGAGAGAGCGTGGTGGAAAGTGATGTTGATGGTCTTGTCACTATCGGTAAGGCCCTTCTTCTCTACGAATCTCTTCTTTGAGTAGGCGAAAAGCAGGTCCTCGGCACGGTCGGCATCTGTAGCACCATCAGGTGTAGGTGTGGTGTAGGAGAAGCTCAGCTTCCCGGTTTTGGGGCTTCTGGGTGAATCCGGATCTTTAGGATCTTTTGGAAATACTGTAGTCTCGTCATCCTCGGGGTCAGAAATTACGCGACGATCGTCTGGTATAGTCTCTGGATGCCAGGCCCAGAAATAGGTATCTACGCCGGACACCCATTTCGGGTTGTCCGAAATGGTCCAGCCGTCTTTGCTAAGGGTTACAATTTTATTAAAATATGCGCCATCAACATTACCGAACAGTTTGGGGGCTCCTCCCTCTTCCACAGGTACGGCCGGGTCATCCGGTATGACTGGACTTTTAGGATTGCTCACATCTTCCCTCTGGGTGTATTTATCCGATAGATACGCCATCATAGAGAAAGCACCCGATGCCTTCAGCACGTCGGTAGTAGTGACTGTACCTTTAGTGCTTCCCTCGGTGTTAACTAGAAGTTTTATTGTTGTATCGTAATCGTAATCTACGTCAATCTCTGTGCAGGACACAAGAATGGCCATTACGGACAACATTATTATTACAATCTTTCTCACCATTTAGCAGATTAATCAAAAAAGACTGGTTCACTCAACATCGAATGACAATTCCTTGAAATCATTCGTGCCAAACGGAGTACCTGAGAAGCCTTGATGAAAATTCTCTACAACTACATCATTCGGCTTGATGGCGTATGCGGTTACTGAGCCAACCATAAAAGATTTCTCAATATCGACCCTCAAAGGTTCCACCCTGAGGCTTTCGTATATTCTTCTCATATTCATTTTATAATACATTTCGCACTCCATCTGGAGCAAGGTCTTAAATTTTTTGGGGCAATATACCAACTTTTTTTTAGATTGTACTTCAGCATCTAATATTTTTGATATTTTTACCCTCAAATATACCGTTTGAAGTCGTTTTTAAGACTGTTAACCATCAAAAGTGCACACTTGTAGAACTTAACAAGAAGTCGCAGCAAGACCCGCGCTACCCCCCCCATAAAAGCTGAATAAAAATTCAAAACAGCAAAGAGCGGGTCAAGGGACCTGTCATCGGTGATTCAGTCCCTGATGATTCAGTTCCCCTGCCATATTTGGTACAGCGGAACAACACCAAGTTGCCATAATTTAGTGCTTTCTATGGCAAGTTGTCGGTACAACGCAGAAGAATAGAATAGCCGCATTGATTCAAGTATTCCGCAATTGTGCTCTTCTGCATACAATTTGCTTATTCCTGCAACCTTTACCGGCAGCAAAAGATGAAGATTTGATTGGGTTATCTCAAGATTCATAAGTCAATTTCTTTGGCTTCAACAAATTTTAAGAATGTAAGCGATATTGGCGTGTGAAATAACAGTTGATCCACAAGAGTGTATGTTTTCAGTTCCTTAATGACTTCCTGTTTGCCCAATATACCACTTTCATACAGAGCAAATGCGGCATAAACCCTGTCATTGGCCACTGGGCCATAGACAAAATCGTATTTATGAACAAAGTTTCTATCATTACGATTAGCATAAACAAAATCAATCCATTCTTCGTTTGGACTATCAAACCACAGGCAGTTGCCGCTACGGATGGCTTCAATGTCTGCGTCATATACGTTAATGTATCCAACCTTCGGCTTTGGATTATCGCTGGCGTGACGTCTGACCCAATCCTCAGCCTGTTGAATGTTGGTAGTCGTGTAAAAACCACTACCATAATCGAGGGTGCGGTTAGGTTTGCGTATCTCAGGTGCTATAACGGGCTCCAGCCCTCCATGATATAACTTCATTTGGTATTATGTTTTTGTTTTATTAATTCATCAATTTCTTCCATTAGCCACTGGCGTGACTGCGTATGTAATACTTCATAATTGTTTGCGAGATAATCAGCCACACCCTCGGCGAAGAATCGTTCAGCTACAGCTTGCCCCGGTTCTCCTGTATGTATCTTGTATTGCTCAATGCAAAAGGATACAAAATATGAGATGTTGTCTATCTCTTTCATATTTATATTCAATTCTGAACTTCACAGCGAAAATAAACAATTTGTACACCATCTGGAGCGAATACCTCTATTTTTTCTCACAAAACTCTAATATTATTCATATTTCCACGTAAATGCACATATTACTGTTGAGACCACACACAAATAAATAGTGTGGAAAGCAACGCTGAACTCAATGCGTGTGCCTATAATATGGCGTGGCCTCGCCTGTTTCATTTCATTATTTGAAACGAACGAAATGAAGCCTCGCTGGAATCATTTCAAATAATGAAATGAAACAGGCAAAACTATGGGCACACAATAATGAAAGCCTCGCGGTTATACTTACGTTACAGCGCTATCAAACCATAACCTACTATTCTTTGTGGCAATTGTAATGTTTGCAGGAATTAACCCGCCGGAATACGTTCTTACAGGCCATACAAAAAAGCGGGTCAAGGGACCTGTCCCCCTGACCCGCTTTTGACCCACTATATACAATTACCTCGTCGGACGCGAAGGATTTGAAATAGTACAGACGAACATTTTGAATTTGTGGGAACTTGAATACCAGTCAAGAATCAGGTCTTCATTGTATGCGGAGTTAAAATATTGCCCCTGATTCTGCAATTGGAATGTCCAGTGATATTGGGAATCATCACCTTGATCGGGCCTGCTGCCATGCGCAAGAATCAGTGTGGCGGCATCATTTAAGTTGTCCGTAAGAGTAATGGAAGTGTGATATGTACCACTTCTATCCAAATATTGATGACCTGTATTCGTGTCATTACTTATATATTTGTTGCAACTGTAACTTAACAACTTACAGGTTCTCGTATCAGTCGTAACGAGATTCTTCACCTGCCATATATACTCAGGAGCAAGAGTGTTTCCGCTAATGTTGTTCATACGAACCTGATCTCTATAGTCGTATGGACTTACGTTGTTGTCCGGACTTGCATAGAGCAGTTTGGAAGAATCGTTGTTACGTGAAATGGCAATATAGCAGCCTTCACTCAAGTTACTGATTGAACCAACTTCAGCGTTTCCTTTAGTAATAGTCAACGGTGTCCATACTACAAGTTCCATTACCTCAGAGAGCGGACAATTACTTCCATCGATTGTCAAGTCTGCAGTAACTGTCCATTCCTTGAATTCCGAAATGTTATATGAAGTGACATACTCAATGGTAAGCACATTATCTGTTATGCTTGCCGATGCATTCTGTCCGTTCACTTTAGCGTTGTTTACACTGCTGCCCGAATTATTGATGAGCTGTGCTTTCAGCGTAGTCTTGAATGTCTGACCGACGAAAGGCTCACCCTCGGCTGTGCTTGTCCAGTTGCTCGGAGAAACGGGATCTATCTTGAATTCCGTTATCCAGAATTTGTTGCCAGTTGTGACATGGGCAGACTTCTCGTTAGGCAGGTACTCGTCGGCCCACAGCTTGATGTAGCCGGTGCCGGTGCGGAACGGCACGAGGCTGATACTGCAATCCACGGAACTGGATGTACTTCCGGACACAGTCATCTCATAAAGCTCGTATGTGGCGGTGGTACCGTTGTATGTGTCCGTCTTGGTGCCTACATACCTCAGTTTGCGGGTATAGCCTGCTGTGGCGTCGGTTGGAGCCTCCTCAAATCCGATAAGGCCTACAAGCACCTTGCTGTCTGTCGGGATGCCATCATTCAGAGTATAGCTGAATGTGACAGGCTCGCCTGTCTTTATATTGGCTGAGCCAAAGCTCAGATTGGTGAAGTTCTTGGCCGTATATGTGGTGTAGCTCGCGCTGTTCTGCGTGAAGTACTTGTTATTCACATAGATAACATCGCCATCGGCAAGTCCCTTGTTGGTCTTGAAATGGCAGGTGAAGTATTTGTAGCCATTAACCACCTCTGCCTCCTGATAATCGGTCCACGTGATGGTCTTGGTAAAGTAGAACGACGGCAGGTTGGGCTTGTCGTTGATATACGAAAGCCCGCTGGACAACGGCAGAGGGTCGTTGTTGGTTGTGATGCTCAGGTTACGGGCCTCAATGTCCATATCCAGCGAGAATATGGAGGATGGGAGGCCTGCCTCAAGACCTATTATCAGATCAAACTCCTGACCTGTGCCGCGTGGCACCTTGCCGGGATTGCAGGATACTGTCATATCAAGTTTCTTGCGCAGGTGGTAGCTCACCGTACGCGATATGGTCTGCCACTTGTTGTCTGCCCAATAATGGCCGGTTATAGTAATTTCCTGATTTTTCACCACATCGGTTGGAGTCACGGAGGTGAGTGTAACGACACGATAGCCATCGGCCTCATCGACCGATGCCACCACTCCCTTTACGGCATTGGCATCTGTCTGGTCAAAGACGGCGCCGGTGGAGCCGTAGCTTGTTGTGAACGTGACGTATGGCGTGTGGTCACTCCCTGACGCGGGGGCGGTTGTGTTATTGGCAGAGGCAGGATTCGTTACATCGGGTATGAATTTGTAGCGGAGCTGAACGTTGCCATCTCCTACCAAGACCACATCGGTCTCACCCACATATATTTGAGCGACGCCGTCGGAGATATTGTCCAAGCCCTGCATATCAATGCTTGAGTCAATGTTGCCGCTTGGGGCAGATGCCAGCGCACCCTGAACCGACGAGGCGCCGGCACGATACACATTGTTAATGCTTATGCGGTAGTTGAAGTTACGCAATATGGGGAAATACTCACCGTTATTGTCGCGCAGGTCAATCTTGTAATATGTCTCACTGCCGTCGCCGTTAAATTTACCTGCCACGATAATGTAAAGAGGGTCTTTCTTTGGTACCTCGCGCTCATAGCAGAAAGTGTGGAACTGTTCGGCGGCATCTATCTTCAACGCGCTGAGCTCAGTACTGCTTTTACCGCTTATGCTGACCAGGTTTGTACTAACGGGCGAATAGCCTTTGTAGTTACCCTTGTCCGCAGCCATCAGTTCGGAGATATCATCATACTCTGCATAATCATTCTGAAACTGACCTGTGGTGCGGTTGTAGGGAGCTACTGAGCCTTTCTCTGGATAGTTGGTTATCCAGAAGCCCGTCATCTCAAAATTGGCAGCTTTCTCTGTCACTGTGAGCTGTGCGAAATTACGTATAAGCTTCACACTGTCAAGCGCATTGATTATACCCTGATAAGTGGCTAACTGTGCATTGTAGGCTGTAGGATTTGTGGTCTTAAGCTCTGCCTTTGGAGCAGCGCACACGCCATTCTCCAGATAGACACGCTGCCAGTATGCGTCCTTGCGGTCAAAATCGCCGGTCTCGGCGGCATTGTATTGTGTCACGAGCGTGCCTATAACCTCAGTCTCAGAGCCGAACTTAATCTTCTCGGGAGCATTGGCTATTATATGCACTACCCTTGGCTGGTCGGTAACGGTAAGCTCTACGGAATACAGAAACAGCTTGCCATTCTTATCGGCAAGCGTGTTTGGCACAGCCTCGGCGTATTCGCTCAATTTGAAGCCGGCCGCATCAAACACGGCAAAGAATATGTTCTTTACATCTGGTTGCACTGCCAGTGACTTGGTCGAGGCTTCATCGCACCCTGCGAATTCGGGAGTGAAGAAGAAAGTGGCCTTCTCGCAGCCCTCTTTTCCGTCCGCATTAACAATTATCTCTCTGTCACATCCGGCCATTGACAACGCCAACACCGGCAATAACATAATGTATGCTGATAGTCTCTTCATAATTCTACTCATTGATAGGCATATCGCCCCATACGAAATTATCCCAATCATCCTCTGGAAGCCTGCCGTTAGTGGTGCGGAAGCTGCTATTGCTGCTTACGCGCCCATCGGTGTTCTCCCAGTACCACTCGTCATACACGCAACGCACGGAATAGCCGCCGTCATTTTCTTTATTAATCTCTATCACTCCATTCCTCTCGCGAATGTCCAATCCGTTTGTGGCGCACCAATACTTTCCACCATCATTATTACGCTGTTCTCCATTGTAGGTACCCACCTTAAAGACTACTGGAATAATGTTCTGACGTTGCAGCCTGACTACAAAATCAATCTCTGCCTCTGTGGGCAGACGCCAGCGGCCTGCAGGGTAGCCAGCCTCCTGATATGAGGCGCAACGGCGTACCATGTCATAATAACGTGTACCTGGTCCGGATGCGCTTGGACCGCACCAAGGCGATGCTATTCTGAACTTCGGGGCTATGAAATCCTTGCTCTGCTCAGTGGTAAGGGTAGCATAGCACCAGTTTTCCTGGCGGTTGCCGGACTTGCCGCTACCGTAATACAGTGCGGGAGCAGACGCAGAGCGGGCATAATAGGACCATTCGTAGCCACTATCAGTGAAAGTATCGTCAGGCCCGTTATTGGTTCCGGCATTATTGTACCACACTTCAATATTGTTGTTGTCTTTATTACGTTTGATATAACCAAGATAGCCGTTTTCTCCGGTTTGGAATATGGTATGCTCAGTCTGGGCTGTCTCACCTGACACGACACCTTGAGGAGCCATAACTTTGTTAGGAACCGTATTTCGGGGATCCGTAATTATATACCTTGAGTCGTTTGGCACAGTCTGCACCTCTACTACATACATAAACCTCTCACCGTCATTTGTCGTCACAGTATTATAAGAAGCGTTATTACCATCGTCATTATTTTGTGCGACGCAAGCCCAGCCGGTGTCACTATTATTATCATTATCACGACTATAGACAAAGTTACCGTTAGCATCACGCAGTACATATCGAATCTGACCGTTAACATAGACATCGCCTCTTGTGTGCAGTCCTGTTACGGCATTGCTTCCGCCGCCTATGTTCTTCTCTTTTGTAACGGTAATGGCAGGATACTGAGTGATGGTTATTTCCGAGCTGAAAGTGGCATCATCCTTATGCTCAAGCACTATGGTGAAAATGTACGGTGTGGCGTCAAGACCAGGGCTATTGATGTCATCGTTCAGAGCATGGCTGAACTCAAGTACTGAGCCGTTTATCTTGAAGCAGTCTTTCCAGGCGGCATCGTTAATAATGTCAATGCCCTGGTTATTTACGGAATTCGCATCGTTCGCAAGGTTCGCGTGCGAGTACTTGACGGAGGAAATCACGACCTCGTGGCTGCTTGTGAACGGTATGCTTTTCTCAGCAACGTCGTTCAGAACTATATTCTTATTCTCCAGCACCAGATAATGGGCGTCCTTTATGTCGGCATCCACATTGTTGTCGTCTTCGTCGAAGGCATTCTTCCAGTCAAGCACCTGATAATGCTCGTACAGATAGTGCACCGAGGGCTCTATTTTGTTCAGGCTGCCTATAACATCGAGCTTCAATGAGATGTCGTACCAGCTGTTCTTTTGCAGCGACTTGGTATTAAGGAAAAAACGGTAATAGCAATACTGCAGATGGTTGCCGCCATCGTTGGTCCAAGGAAGCTCCACCAGCAGGCTCGGCTCGTGCTTGTCGTTGAAGTCCCACTCCATTGGATACGAGTAGAACGGAAGCTCCAACTTGGCAGACACACGGTCGCCAACTGTCTCTATGGTTTTTTCATCAATGCCTATGGCAGGCACGTTGAAATAGCTGTCATCGGATATCTCGCCCGCAGCCTTCAGCGCGTCAAAGTCGCCGTCAAGGCGGGTCTTGTCCATACCGTTGTAGAACTCCACGCTAAGACCTTCAACAACAGGTTTCCATACAACGCCGCTCTCGGTGAACGAGCCGGCAACGTCGGCGGATATTGTCAGTTTGCTGGCAAGACGCTCCACATCGGCCTTAACTTCCAGTATTGTCTGTGAGCTGCGGCTCTCGCAGGCAACCTCGCTGTCGTAAACCATTGTGAAGTTCTTCTGCTTGCCGGTGAGCACCGATGTTACCAGCAGGCTGCGGAGCTTCTTAAGGGTGATGTTGTCGCTCTCAAGGTCGCTCACGATGGCGGCGGGAGGGTTTGCCACCACTACGGCACGACAGGTGCGCGTTCCTTCAGGGAACAGCTTGTCTATGACGGTGGAGATGCTTACAGGTATTTCCCAGGTCTTATAGTCGGTAAAGCTCAGTCCGGAATAATAGCCGTGAAGCTTTGGCGCGTCGATTCCCGCGTTGGCGGCATCGTATGTCTGATAAAGGAAATAATACACTGAGTTGATTACATTCTCGTTAAGCGAATCCACGCCAAGTTTGGTAACAGGATCGGCCTTGGTGTTGTTGAACTCCACCACGGCGTCACCTCCGGGCGAGGCTACGGTGAGAATAAGGCCTGAGGTGGGCTCCTCCACCATAGTTGTGTCGTTGCAGGCCGCCATACAGGCAACACCCGCAGCAATAAGTATGTATCTGAATACTGAATTCCTCATAGCTTGAATGTTTATTGTTAACTTGCCTGAAGTATTATTTTGTAGAAGTTTGCTCTGTTATCTGAGCCCTGAATCTTGTTGTTGACCGATATAACCTGTCCATTGGGTGTGCGCACGGCAAACGAAAGGGTTATCTGGTAATCCTTGTCGGGATCCTCCACGGTGGGATATATTGTCACTGTGGCGGTCTTGCTTGCGCTAATCTGACCGTAGTTGTAGTCCTCACCATCGCCGAACTGGCTCTCGTCGGCATTGTCTATCTCAAAGGCATCCATATCGCCCTCCTTTGATATAAGCCAGGTGCCGGCCTCCGGAGCCTCTATTCTGAATCGTATGGTAATAGGGTTGCCGTTCTTGAAATAGACGCATTTATTCGTCTCATCAACAACACAGGTGCTCTTATCAAAAGTGAGCATGCCGACATCGTTCACTACCACCTCGGCATCGTAGTCTATCGAGGGCTGGTAGTAATACCAGTCCTTGGGAGTGATTGTGAGCAACATCCTCTTCTCCGTGAACGAGAGCTCAAGCTCCTGACGGATACCTGCATCCCAGCCGCCGTTAATCGGGGCAAGAGGAATGGTTACGGTGTTTGGCGTTCCGCCGGTGTTGTATGTAACATCAATTTTCGCATTCTTCAATTCGGCATTGGTCTGCGGCCACATCAGGAAAAATGCGGGATTATTAGTTGACTCGACGAAGGACGTTATGATATTCTCTACCACACCCTCGGCCGGAGTGTTGGCGGAATTCTCGGCAGGCACAGTTATTGTAGTTCCATTCTTGAGCAGTTCAAGCTTATTGGTCGTTGGCCAGCTTGTGCTTGTGGCGGCAGGGGTGACTGTAGGAGTAGTGGTGCCGTTTTCCATATCATAGGCAACCGAGCCGCTCTTTATATTGGCAAGTCCGTATAGTTTGACGCTGGTAATGTTCACAGCCTCGCTGGTGTAGTTGCTGGCCTTGATGCCGAAGCAGGTGAGGAGATGCCTCATCTGCAGCCCTACGGTTGAGTAGTCGGCCTTGGCCTTCTTACGCTGCAAGAGGTCGGAATAGCAGAAATCGAATTGAGATGACTCAAGCTTAATTGCAGTCTCAGGCACCGAGATTGTCTTGATGGCATTATCCCCTGGATCGGAATAGGTTATGCCGCCTGTGCCAAACAGATCGGTTGCAGTCAGCCCATCCTTGTCCGTTGTAAGCCACGCTATGAAATTGTGGTCGCGGGCCACGGCCTTATCATTGATTTTGTCAAACCACGAATAGCTTCTGCCCAGAGCCCAGTGAGTATTTGGACTCGCACCGTATGACACGGTCTCACCTATATGCACCGACAAGCCATTATTATCGTTGTTTTTGTAATCGTACAGTTGGATTACACTGCTGCCCACCAGGTCCGCCTTGTCAAGTATGGATTTAGTCTGTCCGAAACCGGCCGAGATTCTTATCTCGGGGTATGCCACTTCAATCTGCCCGTCGGGATTCTGCTCCCTGACGCACGACAAGGCAACCAGTTGCAAGGCCAGAACGGCCGAAGTAAATATAATCTGTTTTCTCATAATCCAATGTTATTATATAAGGTATCTGTACTGGGAGTTTCCCCACGAATCAAGAACCAGAATCATATTGATATTACGGCCAATGGTGGTTGCCTGAATCTTGTACGTGTAAAAATAGCCTGGCGACCAGGTGACCTCATCCGTCAAATAAGCAGTTCTCGTGACATCGCTGCCGGTGCCTGCACCCTCGAACACCACCTGAAGCTGAGCTCCGGACAGTTCGTGCGGAATCAGCATAAAGGCATCGTCGCAGGTATAGGTGTGATAAGTTTGGGTACCATCAACAAATGTGCCGACTGTCCATCCTTCCGGCGGGTTATTAAAGCCATCGGTTGTGGGAAACGTGACATTGTAGTCCTGGGTGAATGTCTTGTCAGCAGCGTCCAGGTTTTCCCATTTAAACATAGTCTTCTCTGCGATTGTGCCTTCCGCATCAAACGTACAAGTGCCTTGCTGGGGCACGTTGATTATGGAGATGCTCTTGATTTTCAGATTGATATCGTAGGTACCGTCATCAGGACTGATGCAGAAACGCACCTCACTGAGCGGATGGTTGAAATTGATGTCTATGTACTCATCGCTCTGCGACTCGTCTATATATGTTTTCTCGGCATACGCCAGAAGAAGGTCTTGCTGGTTTGTGGCGTCATTATGCGATGCACCCGTGCCGGGAGCCGGCAGGGTATATGTGAAAGACATTGTGGTCTCGCCAAAAGCAGGAGCGTCAGTAACCTCAAGCCTACCGTTTATGTCACTTTTCTGAGGATAGTAACACCAGAAACGAATCTTGTCGTTAGCTATCCAATAGCTTTCAGAGGTGAGAGACCAGTCACTTGCCGAATAACTGACATTGTAGCTGCCATTGCTGACGATGTAAGGACCTGCGGCTTTGCGTGTGTCGGCCTTCTCAACGCCATTCTCATCAAACTCGGCATACGCCTCGTCAACGTATGCGTCCATCACGAAATGCCCAGCCAGCTCAAGCCTGGATGTGGTCATCTCAAGACCTTTTGTACCATTTGACTGAACTCTCACTCTTATGCGTGAGGCCCCCGATTGCTCCTCGTACTCTTTATGGCATCCAGTCAATGCAAGTGAAAGCAATGACATAAGAAAGATGCCGGTTTTTCTCATTTTCATACGTATCATATTTAAATGTAGATATTTGCAAGGACGGCTGCGAAACGCGTAAAAACGACACGCAAGCCACCATATAATTTGCAAACGTAGCACTTTTTCCTAAAACAGTCTCTTTTTTTCGCGAAAATTTGCAAGAATAATAATAATTAATACAAAATGCGGTCTTCAAAGGCGAGTACGGGTCACAGGGACAGGTACCTTGACCCAGTTCAATTCCGTTTGTCGCAGACACTTTGATAAGTTGCATAAAGTAACTACCTTTGCCCGTATGAAACGGTATTCGGTAATATTGATGTTGCTGGCAGCGGTGCTGTCAGTGGGATGCAAGGACAGCAAGAACAAGGCTGACGCCACACAGCAGGCCCCGGAGGTAAGGCATTGGCCCTATTTTGACGGTAACTACCCTATGGTTGTGACCACCGACAGCGCGCGTATGGAGTATCTGTGCCGCCACTCGTGGGACACTTTTGACTTTTCCGACACTCTCGCGCTGCGTAATGACACATCGGAGGTGCTGACTGAGTTCGCTGGTTTCATCCAGACAATCAACTACTATGTAGGAAATGACAAGCCGGCCATAATAGAGCAGCTGATAGCCAAGGCATCGACTTCGCGCACAATGCTTGAGTATTTCGCCTGGCAGGCGCGCGAGGTTCTGGCCGACCCGAACTCGCCCATCCGCAATGACGAGTTATATATTCCTGT
The DNA here is from genome assembly GCA_937898885.1 of uncultured Bacteroidales bacterium. Classification (GTDB taxonomy): domain Bacteria; phylum Bacteroidota; class Bacteroidia; order Bacteroidales; family Bacteroidaceae; genus Colenecus. Next base: position 58,980 of record CALDKD010000117.1, read on the forward strand.
GGTGCGCGGGATGCTGGCCACCGGCTTTTATAACTTTGCCGAGCGCACACGGCTGGAGTACAAGCTGGACATAATGCTCAAGAACCGGATAGGGCATAAGGCAAATGACTTCACGTACACGTTGGAGTCTGGCAGAAAGTCTGTGCTTTATGGTTTGCGTTCCGATTTCGTGCTGATATTCTTCAACAATCCAGGCTGTCCGATGTGCCGCGAGGTGCGCGAGGAGCTCAGGACATCGGAGTTAGTCAGCAATATGGTGAATGATGGTTCCCTGACAATTCTGGCGATGTATCCCGACGAGGAGGTCGATGACTGGCTTGAGCACAAGGCGGAATTCCCCACCTCCTGGATCTGCGCATACGACAACGGCTGCAAGATACGCGGGGGCGCACTGTACGACGTTTCCGCCATTCCATCGCTATATTTACTGGATAAGGACAAGACCGTCCTGCTGAAAGACATTACCGACGTCAAGCTTCTGGAAGAGACACTGGCTGCGCACTAGGTGAGACAGTGGTACCTGCCACTGTTGATTCATGGTGGTGTGCAAAACCATTGTTGCTGTTCACGGGAAGAGTTCAGGGGAGTTGGCGCGGAGGGTGAGCTCGCGCAGGATGCCGATGCAGAACGGCAGCGAGAGCATGAAGGTACAGACATCGGCAATGGCCATTGTGCACTGCAGGCCGTCCAGGCCCCAGAGGCGTGGCGCTATGAGCAACGCCGGATAGAAGAAAATACCCTGGCGGCTGGCAGACAGGAGCGTAGCCTTGACGGTGCGGCGGATATTCTGCAGCAGCATATTGGTAGGCGTGGTGACGCCCACCAGCGGGAAGGCGATACATTGCCAGCGCAGCACCTGCGCGCCGATGCGGATAAGCTCGGGGTCCTCAGAGCGGAAGAAGGAGATTACCTGCGGAGCGAACGTAAAGCCAAGCACGGACATTATAAGAATTGCGACGGTGCTGGTCTTCATTGTGAAGACATACGCCTGACGCACGCGGCCGTACAGACGGGCGCCCCAGTTGAAGCCGCACACGGGCTGGAAGCCCTGACCGAAACCTATAATCACCGACATAGCGCACTGCATAGTTCTGGCAACCACCGAGAAAGCGGCTATGGTAGAGGCCTCGCAGCCCGGAAGCGCATATCTGGCGGCTGCCCAGTTCAGGCAAATGGTGGAGATGCAGCCCAGCGACTGACGCATTAGCGACGGCAGCCCCACGGCGGCAATCTCGCGATAGCGGTCGGCCGACGGGGCGAAGTTGCGCAGATGTATGTGCACATTGCCTTTGAAGGTGGTGCCCCACAGCAGCAGGCACCAGGATATGAACTGGCTGATGGCTGTGGAGAGTGATGCGCCGGCCACTCCCATATCAAGCATAAAGATGAAGATTGGATCGAGCAGAGCGTTCAGGACACCGCCCGATGCCACGCCAATCATAGCGAATATGGCGTTTCCCTGCATCCGGAGCTGATTGTTGAGCGACATCTGCGACACCAGGAACGGTGTGGCAAGCAGCAGATAGCGCATATACTCACAGGCGCTTGGCAGCACATCGTCAGTAGCGCCAAGCATACGGCAGAGCGGAGTAAGGAAGATGAAGCCGGTCAGCGCCACCACTATTGCCAGCATGAGCGCGGACAGGAAGCCGGTGGCGGCCATTTTCTCGGCACCTTTGGTATCCTTGGCACCCAACGCCCTGGAGAGATAGTTGCCCGAGCCGGAGCCGAAGAAAAAGCCGATGGCCTGGATGAAGCACTGATATGCGAAGGCGATGCCTACGGCTGCGGTTGCTCCCGTGCTGATGTGCCCCACGAAGTACGAGTCGGCCAGGTTGTACATAGCCGAGACCGACATACTGATGATGGTTGGCACGGCCAGCTGCAGCACCAGGCGCGGAACGGGCGTGCCGGTCATTCGCTCGTACTTGGCCTGCCGCTTTTGAGCATCGGTCTCAACGTCCCTCATTCCCATATCACAGAATCAATCTATCCTTCAAAATCAAATCTATCGGATTTTATCCCTCAGCACTCACCGTAATTCTCACAAACTTATAACCTCGCGTTTACTTATAACAGGAAATTCCTTTTTCCTTGTCAAGACCGATGATATATGCGTGATGCCCCACCACCTGAGCCTCGGCCCAGTCTAGAAAGACGCGCTGTGGTTTCCGGAGCAAAGAGGAAACACCGGTGGATTCGCCGGAAAATGCACCGGAGGAGGCATTGGATGAGGCACTGGAGGAGGCCGTTTGCTCTTCGGCAGCATCGCGCGCAAGCAGGGTTGCCATAATGGTGTATGCGGCCATCTCCATCAGGCGGCGGCCGCAGAAGTCGGTCAGCTCGGGCTGCTTTGCCTCAGCCACGGATGCCACGGCCTGATCAAGTAGCCCGCGCATTCGTTGCAGCCGTTCCCTTGTACCGTCAAGCTCACCGGCCTGCGATGCATCTGCATTGCCTGATGCCAGAGAATCCAGCAGCTCGCTGGTCAGCTGGCTGTATGTGCCGCCGGTGATGTGACGCAAGGCCGCCACTACCTGAAGCTGGGTGGTACCCTCGTATATCGATGTGATGCGGGCGTCGCGATAAAGGCGCTCGCAGGTGTAGTCGCGCATAAAGCCGCTGCCGCCGTGAACCTGAATGCAGTCGTAGGCGTTCTGGTTGGCGAACTCGCTGCTGACGCCTTTTACAAGTGGCGTGAGCGCATCGGCCAGACGGCTGTAACGTTTGCCCTCGGCACGTTCCTCCGGCGTAAGCGGGCGCTGCCTGGATACGGCATCCAGAGCCTTGTAGATATCGACATACCGGGCGGTCTCGTAAAGCAGTGAGCGCGATGCCTCAACGCGTGCCTTCATCAGCGCCAGCATCTGATAGACTGCCGGGAATTCCGCGATGGAATGGCCGAACTGACAACGGTCAGCGGCATACTGTACGGCCTCGCGCCAGGCTGCGTCGCTTATGCCTACGCTCTGTGTGGCGATGCCCAGGCGCGCTCCGTTCATCAGCGACATCACATATTTGATAAGGCCCATACGGCGTACTCCGCACAGCTCGGCGCGGGCATTGCGGAACACCAGCTCGCAGGTTGGCGAGCCGTGTATGCCCATCTTGTCCTCTATGCGGCGCACATCAACCCCGCCATCGCGCTTGTCGTATATGAAGAGCGAAAGGCCGCGGCCATCGCGCGTGCCCTCCTCCGAGCGGGCCAGCACCAGATGTATGTCGCTGTCACCGTTGGTGATGAAGCGCTTCACACCGTTCAGACGCCAGCAGCCGTTCTCCACGTCCTCGGTGGCGCGAAGCATAGCGCTCTGCAAGTCGCTTCCGGCATCGGGCTCTGTCAGGTCCATTGACATTGACGCGCCCTGGCATACCATACGCAGGTACTTCTCCTTCTGTTCCCCGCTGCCGAACTCGTTGATTGTGTCGGCGCACGACTGCAGGCCCCACACGTTCTGGAACGACGCATCGGAGCGCGAGACCATTTCCGATATGGCGCAGAAAACCGTAAACGGCAGGTTCAGGCCACCGTACTGGCGAGGCAGCGATATGCCCGACAGGCCAGCCTGACGCATCACTGTCATATTTCTCTGAATTCCCTCCGCCCAGGCGACACGGCCACCGGCACAATGTGAGCCCTCGCGGTCTATTGCCCCGGCATTCGGGGCTATGGTATCGGCAGCTATCTGGCCGGTAAGCTCAAGTATGCGGCGATAGCTGTCCATAGCGTCATCAAAGTCAAGAGGCGCGCATTCATCGGCATTCTCACAGGCGAATCCGTTCTCGCGCAGCTCCACAATCCGCTTCATCAGCGGGTTCTGAAGACGCAAATCTATCTCTGGTGTATCCTTGTAACTGTTCATCACTTCAGCTGGCTTTTACATTGTGCGATGAGGCGGGGCAGCACATCCTCTACCCTGCCGGTTATGACATAGTCGGCAATGGCGTTTATCGGCGCGTCCGGATCCTGATTGATTGAGACTATCAGGTTGCTCTCGCGCATTCCGGCCACATGCTGTATCTGTCCTGAGATACCGCAGGCGATGTAGAGCCTTGGCCTTACGGTAATGCCCGTCTGCCCTATCTGACGGTCGTGGTCCGCGAAGCCCGCATCCACCGCCGCACGGCTGGCCCCCACCTCTCCGTGAAGCAGTCCGGCCAGTTCAAACAGCATATCGAAATTCTCGCGGCTGCCCATTCCGTAGCCTCCGGCAATGACAACCGGCGCGCTGTCCAGGTGATGCGACGGCATTTCCAGATGCCGCTCCAGCACCTTGACCAGACACATCTCCGGTGTTATGAACTCCTGAGCGAAGTGGCTGACCACCCTGCCCTTGTAGCTCACATCGAGCACCTGGCTGCGCATCACACCCTGACGCACTGTAGCCATCTGCGGGCGATGCTCCGGATTTACGATGGTGGCGATGATGTTGCCGCCGAACGCCGGACGTATCTGATAGAGCAGGTTGCCATATGTGGCTCCGCTCCTGGTATCCTCGTAATCGCCAATCTCCAGTTCGGTGCAATCGGCGGTGAGACCGCTGCCCAATGCCGATGATACCCTAGGCCCCAGGTCGCGCCCGATGACGGTTGCGCCCATCAGCACGATCTGTGGCCGCAGCTGGCGGATAAGTCCCTCAAGCACTGCCGAATGAGGCGCTGTGGTGTATGGCGCGAGACTGGCATCGTCAAACAGATGCAGCACATCAACACCGTATTTTATTACCTGCGCGGGCACGCTGCCAATCTCATATCCGGCAGCCACCGCCTCAAGGCTGACGCCCAACCGGCTGGCCAGCGTACGGCCCTTGGTAAGCAGCTCCAGGCTGACTCCCGCCACCTGACTGCCCTCCAGCTCACAATATACAAGCACGCTATCCATACGCTTAACCAATTATATGTTTCTCTCTCAGCTCACTGACAAGCGTGCCGATACCGGCATCGTCACCGTCAAGCCGCATTGACTCTTTGGCCTGAAAGCTGATGTTCTCTATTTTCCTCACTTTGGTAGGCGACCCTGCCAGACCGCACCTGGCGGCATCGGCGCAGATGTCCGCCACACTCAGCACCGGCACACGGTACCGCTTGCGCGACATTATGAGCCGTGCGTTGCGCGGACGGCACTCCGCAGCGCTTCCGTTCACGGTGAGCAGCACCGGCATAGGCACGCTCACGGTCTCCACGCCGCCGGTTATTACGCGACGGAGGAGAAGGCTGGCGGTTGGCCGTTGGCCGTTGGCGGTTGGCGGTTGGCTGTTGACGGTTGGCGGTTGGCTGTTGACGGTTGGCGGTTGGAGATTTGCCTGCGGTTGAGAGGCGCCGGTTGGTTGGCCGTTGGTGGTTGGAAACTGGCTGTTGGCGGCGGTTACGGAGAGGATTTCCTCTACATAGGTAACTTGGGGCAGGCCCAGTTTCTGAGCAACCTGCGGTCCTACCTGAGCGGTATCTCCATCAATGGCCTGCCGTCCGCAAAGTATGATGTCCGGCACGCCGATATGGCGGATTGCAGTTGCCAGCGCATACGATGTAGCCAATGTGTCCGCACCCGCGAAAAGGCGGTCCGAAAGCAGCCATCCTCCATCGGCTCCGCGGAGCATTCCCTCCATTACAATCTCCTGCGCCCGCTCCGGCCCCATTGTAAGCAACGTGACCGTACTGCCCGGATTCTGATCTTTCAGTCGCAAAGCCTGCTCCAGCGCATTCAAATCCTCCGGATTGAACACCGCCGGCAACGCCGCCCGGTTCACCGTTCCGTCAGCATTCATAGCATCCGGCCCCACCTGCCGCGTATCCGGCACCTGCTTTGCCAGCACCACTATTCTCAATTCCATTGTGTAATCGTTACTATTGATGTCACCTTGATCTCACTACCCGCGAATTTACTCATTTTTTCGCAAACTCTCTCTTCTCCCCACCAAAGCACTTAGGCGAATCTCAGTTCCGTGGGCAAATGGTATCTTTTCGCACACGGGGAGGAAAAAACACCCCTGCCCGTGAGCGGCGACAATGGTTTTGTACACAGCCAAGCCCCTGGAGCCAGCGCCGTGAGCAACAACGCGGGTTTTGCCTACCAACACACGCCAATAGCAAGTTCCGTGAGCAAAAGGTATCTTCTCACACACGGGGAAGCACAATTACCCCTGCCCGTGAGCGGCAACGTGGGTTTTGCACACCGACGCACGCCGATAGCAGGTCCCGTGGGCAAAAGGTATCTTCTCGCACACGGGGAGACACAATTACCCCTGCCCGTGAGCGGCGACAATGGTTTTGCACACCAACGCACGCCGATAGCAGGCTCCGTGAGCATAAGGTATCTTCTAGCACACGGGAAGGCAAAAATACCCCTGCCCGTGAGCGGCAACAATGGTTTTGCACACCGCCAAGCCCCTAGGACCAACACCGTGAGCGGCAACGTGGATTTTGCACACCAACGCACGCCGATAGCAGGTCCCGTGAGCAAAAGGTATCTTTTCGCACACGGGAAG
>CALDKD010000118.1 GCA_937898885.1 uncultured Bacteroidales bacterium
ACAAAAATGAAGTATCCAGGAAGTTCCTTACTGATCTGGGGCTGAAGGAACCGGACCTTATGGATTTCATCAAATCTCATGTCCTGTCTAAATACAGCAGCAATCCTGAGGGAATATCTCTAGAAGAAAACGTGGCAGATCTTGAGTCAATAATCAACTACGCTGATAAGGTAGCGTCCGGAAATTATGCAGAGTATATAGAGAACGTGAAGAATAGTTTCATGATCTATACTCTGAGCGGAGAGTTATGTGCTGTTGAAAGCACATATTTCCCGACGAAATTCCTTAAAACGTTTTATTCCGGACAGGAGATCGATTTTGTTGATGTGAATGCCTATCGAAAGATAGGTAAAGAAAAACTTGAGAGTTTTCTGGCTAAAATCGGAGTAAATATTACTCCCGTAATAGAAAAGAAATATTACCACAGTAGATGGTCCCTAACTTCGCGGCAGCGTATTGAACTGAGCGTAGATGATTATAAAGAGCATAATGATGAATTTGGCACAGATTGGATTGTCGCCGGTTTAAATAATGCTCTCAATAACAATCTTAACAGGGGGCTTTCCATACAGATATGGCAATGGCTCGCTTCTGAGAAGTTTGCAGAAAAGTTGAATCTTGACTTCAAATTCCATTACTATCAGTACATTAACAGATCAATCCCTGCAACGTGGGTAAAGGAGATACGGCAGTCTCCTTGGATTTATGTTTCAGAAAGGACAAGAAAAGCGCCGGAGAATATGACGCTGGAAGATTTTGAGAAACTTTCTGAGATTTATCCATACTCAAAACAGCTTTACGAACTCCTCCAATTAAAGCGAACAGAATTCTCTCTTGCGGAGTTAGGCGCATCTGAAGGTCAAATCAGGAATCATGCATACGGGGAAAAAGTGCATGAAATGGCGAAACAACTGGGATTGTCTGACTCCGAGGTGTTTGATGCTCTGAAAGAAAAAGCCCAAAAGAAACAGGCTGAAGAGAAGAAAGCCAAGGAAAAAATCGTAAAAGATCAGGAGAAGAAAAAAGACCGTCAGGAGATGAAGGACTACTCTTCTACTGAGACTTTCTCTGGCCTGAGTACAGAGATTGACTCTTCTATCAAGACGAAAAAGGATGAGGTGGAAAAAACCACGGAACAAAAGGTTGAGGAGATTAAACAAAAACAACAAGAAGCGCTTGACCAGACAGTTAAGGAAGAGGCATTACGAAATGAAGTCAGAACTCTAGTTGAAAATGGTGGCAAGTATTCTGTTGAGTGGTTTCGTAAATTGCTTGAGCTTGAGTATTCTCATGAAGGAGACAACGTTGAGACCTTTGGAAGGAAAAGTACAACTATACATTTTTCCGAGGTTAAGCGTGATCCTGATTCTGAGAGGATATATATTCTCAGGAACCCGTCTGCAATTATACCTATGGAAATTGAGGAGATTGGCGGTATCACCGTTCAATTCTCGTTCTTCAAGAACATTGATGATGCTTCTTTTGGATTTGAAGTAGCCAGTGTCCGGAATTTTACGCTTAGGCTCAAAGCAAAGCAAGCTGATGCTGATAAACTGAAGGAAATAGATTGGAGTCTATGTTCAAAGGCCACGATCACCATAAATAATTCAATTGCATTAGTAAAGAAACTTTCTGACGCATTTAATGAATTGGATCTTTTGACAGGATTTAACCTGAAAGAAGGTCTAAAAGATAGAGATAATATCAGCTTTGTATTTGGCCCTCCGGGCACTGGCAAAACAACATACCTTGCTCAGAAAATTACTGAGATTATGAATGCCGACGGTGATGGTCGATGCAAGATCCTTGTACTCACTCCTACAAATAAAGCATGCGATGTGCTCACAGTAAAAACAGCGGAGCAATCAGAAGATTCCATAAACTGGCTTGGGCGTTTCTTGACAACAGAAGTTGAATGGCTTGACAGCGAAGGGTACGTTCGCATGAAGGAAGATACCAAATTCTTAAGTCAGGATAAATGCTGCGTAGTAACAACAACAGCCAGACTTACATATGATGGATTTGGTATTGGGTATGACGCTATTCTTTTAAAGGAAGTTGAGTGGGACTATGTAATCATTGATGAAGCATCGATGGTTCCGTTAGCTCAAGTTGTGTATGCATTGTATAAATTTCCTGATAGTAAGATTATCGTAGCTGGTGATCCTATGCAGATTGCGCCAATAGTCAAGGAAGAACAATGGAAAGGTGAAAATATATATACCATGACCAACCTGCTCCAGTTCAGGAATCCGAAAACTGAGCCAAGGCAGTTTGAAATCGTGAACCTGACTACGCAATATCGCTCGGTGCCTGAAATCGGGCGAGTATTCAGCGAGTTTGCATACCAAGGACAGTTAATAAGCTACAGAGAGTCATCTACAAGAAGATCCTTGGACATAAAAGGATTCGAGTTTATGAAGCCTATTAACTTTGTAACGTTCAAAGTTGATAGATACGATAATATTTGTGCTCCAAAGAGACTCTCCAGCTCCAATGTCCATGTATATTCTGTTCTATTAGTTGTAGAAATGTGCAAATACATGGCCATGCAATACGGGAAGGGTAAAAAGAAGCCACTGCTGAAAATAGGTGTCATTTGTCCTTATGCCGCACAAGCTCAGATGATCAACAAATTGATTGAACAGTCAAAGGAATTTCCAGATAATGTTGAAATCACTGTGGGAACCGTGCACGGATTCCAGGGCGATGAATGTGATGTTATTTTCGCCGTGTTCAACCCGCCTGTTGGTCTCGGTGGGGCCGAGAGCAAAGTCCTTATCAACAACAAGAATGTAGTAAATGTGGCCATCAGTCGTGCTAAGGATTATCTATTTGTTCTCATGCCACAGAAGGATTATATTCATTTTGACAAAATGAAGAAGATTGTGGAAGTTGGACAGATTTCCACAAAAGATAGGAATTCTAACTCAATCATGACTGCGGACCGTATTGAAGAAATAATATTTAAGGAAAAAGGGTTCATTGAGAATAATACATTCGTTACTATTCATCAAATGGCCAATGTCTATACAGATCCAGCAAGCCTATATGAGGTTCGTATAGATGAGGGGTCTGTAGATATTCAGCTAAGTGATAAATAAACATTAACATGGTCGGCAAATACAAAGTCATAACCCTGTGCGGAAGCACGCGCTTCAAAGAACAGTTCCTTGAAGCGCAGAAACGCCTCACACTCGAAGGAAGTATCGTCATCAGCGTCGGGCTCTTCGGCCATTCCGGAGACGACGAGGTCTGGACAGAAGGCACGAAAGAGATGCTGGATGATATGCACAAGCGGAAGATCGATATGGCCGATGAGATCTTTGTTATTAATGTCGGCGGTTACATCGGCAGCAGCACCCGGAGCGAGATTGAGTATGCGAAGGATCACGGGAAGGCCGTGAGGTATTTGGAGCCGACAAAAGAACTTCATTCAAATCCACTTAGCCGTTATGTTGAACAGTTCACTTCATTGAAGACCGCCAGGATAAAGAGTAAAAACGCTCCTCATAAAGCTGTAATGCTGATAAGCGTCATAGACATGATTCAAGCAGGTCTCATTTCCGGAGAAGGAATCTATTTTACTGAAGGACTGCAAAGAATGTTCAAGCTGAACTGGAATCGATATGTGGGCGAAAGTTTGATTTTTAAGCCTGTACCGGCAACACCGTTCTGGCACCTTGGTAGTGAACCGTTTTGGACATTAAATCGCACGGATGGAGGGAAAATTGATGACGTTAAGAATACGCCTTCGAGAGGTGCTCTCTCATCGATGGGAATTTTCGCTACCATAGACAATGAGTTGTACTCTCTGCTTAAAGATGAATCAGCATCCGATAAGTTGCGTGGACTTTTGGTTGACAAGTATCTAAGTCATCCGAAACCTCAAATCAAAAAAGTGCTTCCGTTTGTTGTCGGAATAGTGGCCACCAGATTGTTTGTTTAGTAATTATTGAGAGAAGATATGGACCAGCCGAAAGTTGAACGTATGCTTCGCCTGATGAAGCTGATGTCAGGCAACATAAATTATACAGTGGACGAGCTCGCCGAGCGGCTTGGAATGTCGTACCGGACTATTTACCGGTACATCGACACGTTCAAGAACGCCGGGTACGCCGTGACTAAAATCTATGCCAACACGTACAAGTTGGATATGGTTCCAAGCAGCATGCCGGATTTTGACAAGCTGCTCTATTTCTCCGAGGAAGAGTCATACCTCATTAACTCGCTCATCGACTCACTCTCTCCAACGAATGCCCTCAAGAAGGGAATAAAAGACAAGCTGGCCGTGGTCTATGATTCGACCGCAATAGCGGATTTCGTGGATCGCCGGAGCAACGCCGCTCATGTGCAGGACCTGACGAAGGCCGCCAGAGAGAAAAAGAAAGTCCGTCTTATTGAATATGAATCCGGCAATTCCCACACCATCCGTGACCGTCTGATTGAGCCTTACGGATTCACAACTGACTATATTGACGTTTGCGCATACGACCTTGAAGACGGTCATAACAAGATATTCAAGATTTCACGTATCGGTGGTGTGGAAGTCCTGGAGGACGATTGGAGCGCAGAAGAGTCTCATCGTAAACAGGGAATGGATATCTTCCGGATGTCAGGCCACGTCTGCGGCCACATAATCTGGCATATGTCAGTAATGGCGAAGAACCTGTTAGTGGAGGAATACCCGCTGGCAGGCAAGGTATTGGAGCGCAAGAACAACTATTGGCTGCTTGACACCGACATCTGTAATTTTGCCGGGGCCTGCCGTTTCTATCTGGGCCTTGCTCACGAAATAAAGATTGTTGATTCCCCAGAATTTGAAAAGTACGTCAGATCGTATATAAAAGTTAACTTCGAACAATAAAGAGTATGCCATCAGTCCATTCTATTTCAATCAAAAATTTCCGTGGAATTGAGCGTCTTGAGCAGACTTTTGATGCCAACAATCTTATTGTCTTGATTGGACGATGCGATTCGGGTAAGTCTACGGTGCTAAAGGCGATATCGTTGGCCCTCTGCCCATATTGGAATCCAAATATCAGTTCGTCAGACTTCTATAAGGAAGATGTTACCAAGCCAATTGAGATTCTTGTAACTGTAAAAGATGTCCCTGAAGAACTGCTAACAGAAAAGAAGTTTGGACTTCATTTCAGGCTTCTTAAAGACGGGAAAATCGTGGATGATGTTCAAGAAGGAGAACCTGATTCTCATGTCTTGACCATCAAGTTTGTTGTCGAAGGCGATATGGAGCCGAAGTGGTATGTGACCAATGGCAGGAATGGTATCGAAGACGTTGAGATTAAGCACTCTGATAGAGCAAAGTTCAAGGCTTTCTATATATCTGATTATATCGATAGCCAGTTTACCCTCAGTAAGGGGTCTCCGCTCTATTCATTGCTTACGAAATCTTTGCCGGATGGTGTCTCTGTCGGGAAAAAGCTTCTGGAGGTCACAAGAGAAGCGAATGAAGCGGTCAAGGGACAAAACGAATTCAAAGAGTTTGACAAATCTCTTGACGAAATAAAAAAAGTTGCATCTAATCTTGGCCTAGGCCTTAATGACTTGAAGGTTCTCTTGGAATTAAAGGAAAATGTATATAGTCAAAGCAGTATAACTCTTCATGATGGAGATGTTCCTTTCCATCTGCATGGGAAAGGAGCGAAGCGACTTCTGTCTATTGCAATACAATTATCAGCAGTTCAAGATGGTGGGATAATTCTCATTGATGAGATTGAACAGGGACTAGAACCAGATAGGGTCGTCAATATCGTTAAACTACTCAAAACCAATTCAAAAGGACAAGTTTTTATTACAACGCATTCGTCTGAAGCACTCTGTGAGGTTGAATACAATAATGTCTATATTCTCCAAAAAGGTGCATCTCGGATGGGAACGTGTGATGATCGCATGAAATATGTTCTTAGGAAGTCTCCGTATATGTTTTTTGCAAAACGCATTATTTGCTGCGAAGGTAGAACAGAATATGGCATCATTCGTTCAGTTGGTGAACGGATTCGTGAAATCAAAAACATTTCCTTGGGGGCATTAGGTGTTTGCCCCACTGATTGCGGTGGGGGTACTAACCATCTTGATTGGGCTCTAAAGTTGAAATCATTGGGCTACGATGTTTGTGTATTCTGTGACAATGATCAAAATTGTCCGAGTTATAGAAGGAAAGTTGACCAAGTAACACAAGCTGGCATTCCAATTTTTACATGGAAAGAAGGTTTTTGTACCGAACAACAAATGATGCAAGATTTGCTTTGGACTAATGTCATACAGCTTATTAAGTACCTCTTTGAGTTTAAGGATTGGCATAGTATTAATGTTCCTGGAATAGCACTTAATGCGGATGCGGATTTTGAAAACTTTTCTGAAAATCAACAGAGGTCTGTCCGGGATTATCTTGCAAGAGAATCGAAAATTAATGATTCTGATGGTAAACAGAGACGATGGTTTAAAGATATCCCCGGGGGAGAGATTCTGGGAGACCTTTGGGCTCACTCTGTTTCCGATATAGCTCCTACTACAACGTTGAGCAAAGTATATGAGAAGTTAACAAATTGGATTTCTCCTAATGTCAAGGTGGACTGAATTCATAGACTCACCGAAGAGTTGCGTGATTGCCGCGGCAGGTCACGGTAAAACCTATGCAATTTCGGAATGTATTGAGGAATTAAGTCTATCTGTACGGAAACCTGTCCTAATTCTAACTCATACACACGCCGGTGTAGCCTCGATAAGGAAAAAGATCAAGGAAAAACATATTTCTCAAGAAATCTATCAAATAGAAACAATCACTAGTTTTGCTCAACGTTATGCTCTTTCTTTTGTGGTTGATGCCTCCATTTTTCCGAACCAAGAGCAGAAAGAATATTTCCCAAGAATTCAATCGGCAGCCAAATCTATTTTGGAAAATCCTTCTGTCCAAAAGGTAATACAACTATCTTATTCTCACCTTTTTGTTGATGAATATCAAGACTGCAGTCTTACTCAACATGAGATCATCTTATCGATAGCAACGGTATTACCTACACATATCTTTGGAGATCCCCTTCAAGCTATCTTTAATTTTGACGGTGAGCCAAAGGTGGATTTCACACAACATCTTTCGGATTTTGCATGTTTTGACTTGCTCGAAACGCCCTGGAGATGGAGAGTCAATGGAAACTGTCAGGGACTCGGAGATAAAATATTGGGACTAAGGGAGTCCCTTATCAATAATCGGCAAGTAGTATTGTCCTCTGATGCTTCTTCAAGTATTCAAGTCTATCTTAGTCGGACAGAATTTATGGATTACTCTACTGATTATTATCGTTTGATACAGAGGGCTTTACGTTTATTCAGGACTGGCAGCACACTGATATTGGTCCCTGGATTTGTATATGATAGACGATTAAGAGGGAATATTACTGATAGAGCAATGATACAGGAGCGTATCGATTATAGGCAAGAATTCATGTTAATTGAAGCAATTGATGATCAAGATTACTACACACTTTCAGATTCTATAGATGATCTGCCCGATTCTTTTATTCGTGCAAGAAACAAGATACTCAACATCAAGAAAGCCCTCTATAGCTTGCATTTTTATAAGGGTAATATCGATGATTGGTTTCATAATGATGAGTACATTAAGACACGTCAGAAAGAATATAAAGAGCCGTCTCTTAGATTGCAATCATTGTTCAGAGCCTTTGAGGCAAGTCCATCCTTGATTTCATTTCGACCAATAGTGCGTTTTTTCTCGGTAGAATGCCGTTACCGTAATAAAAGGCCTGATATTATTCATGCCATCCAACTGTGTATGGATGAAGCCATATCATCAGGTGATAATATGCGTGATTGTATGACGAGGTACAAGAATCGAATCAGAAGGGTCGGAAGAAAAATTGAAGGGAAATGTATAGGCAGCACTTTATTAACGAAAGGCCTTGAATTTGATAATGTTATTGTCCTTGATGCTCATAGATTTGCGGACAAACAAAACTTTTATGTGGCAATCTCCCGGGCCTGCAAAAATCTTGTGATTATATCAAAACGCCACACTTTGCAATTCTAAGCGTTCGAATTAGAGCTGTCAGAATCTGTCAAAACGCCGCCATACCTTTGCACAATCAATCCTGCAAAGTGTAGAATATGACAGATATAGAAAGAGCCCAGCAGTTCGTCTCTTCCCAAAGATGGATATTCGCCAAGACTATGGCCGATATCCCTCACTGCTATTGTATGAAGGAGCAAACAGCCGATAGTAATGAATTTTTGTGGTTCGTCAACTATATGGAGGCGAACAGTGTTGACGGCACATTCCGGGGAAGAGAATACAAGTATTTTTTCTTTGACGGATACAAGTATTGGCATATGGATTCCTCTGCCGAAGAATGCACTCTTATCAATCGTGAGTGGGTGAACACTTTAGAGAAGATTCCAGTTGAGGCTATGAATCGGATTCTGAAAGTGCAGATCGGGAAGCTGGAGTCCTACATCTCTGAATTGGAATATGAGAAATCCGCATTGAAGAAACAGTTGGATGAAAAGCCGAGCTGGGAGACCGAAGAAGGAAAAAATTTTATCAAGGCAACAAAAAAGGAAGAGTTATATCAGATTCAAAAGCGGATTATTTCATCAAAAAATGAGCGCATTAAGCAACTGAAACATAGCTTGGATATTTCCATGTCCACAATTTTCAGGTTGCAGAATGAATTGGAGATCGCAAAAACGAAGTAATAACTAGGATATTTTGATTATGGAAGTCATTGGAATTATTGGTGCCGTAGCATCTGTTGTCGCCGCTGTATTTGTCATCATTGAATTCAGGTACAGCAAAGTGAATCTTATCCGGAGAATCGACCGGAAGAATGAACGCATTCAAGCCATCGATAACAAGCAAATCCGGATGTATGGTCTTAATGGCCGTGGCATTGGCCCTATGACCGCTCTGGACATCGAGAAGGACAAACTCCAGAACGAAGTCAAGGAGCTTAACCGATATCTTTAAGGCATGACAATCTACCAGACCTTCCGGAAGTTCCTGCGGGACAACGATTGCGAGCGGCAATTTGATGAAGCGTTTTATGCGCAGTGCGGGGCCAATGTGCTCGATGAGACCTTAGCGGACATCATCGTAATCGACGAAGGTTTCTTTGGACGGTGCTTCGACTGGTCGAAGACAGCCCAAGGCCGGAAGTTCTGGAAAGATATCGATGCGCTCTGGTGGAAGGCGTGCTCAAAGCAAATCTGAAATCGCCAATTTTGCACGCGCGTGTAAAAAACCAAGGGCCCGATTGACATTTGATACCCCCGAAGGAATTTCACCCCCTCCCTCTCTTCGTTCACTCGACAGTATCTGTGAGTCCGCTCGAGTGAATGCAAAACTATTATCAAAGAGTTACGCGGATTTCATGCAAATGTCCGCGTAGTTAATACGAGTGCAGAACTCTTTGAAGGCCGTCGATTTAGCCTGAATGACTCAGTCGTATTAATACTGGTATCATACGACCGAATGTGCTTTAATTCAGTATTTCCGAGTTATTTTTACTTCAATTGGTATTCTTTGCCAAAATTCAGTCCGTGCTCCCTGGCCCAGATGACAAGTTCTTCGTCGTACTTGCTGCGCTCCTTAACTTGCGTTGATGGTTCAATAGGGCTGGAGTAGCGTCCGTCAATCTTGCCAGCAAGCATCTTCATATCACCATCGACCTTCTGGTCTGTGATTCGCGCGTAAATCTGTGTGGTCTGGATGTTTGTATGGCCGAGCATCTTTGAGACACTTTCAATGGGGACACCATTGCTGAGGGTGACGGTAGTGGCGAAGGTGTGTCGGGCCATGTGGAATGTTACCGTTTTCTTGAATCCGCAAATGTCGGATATCTCCTTGAGGTAGGCATTGGTTTTCTGATTACTGGGTATGGGGAAGACATGGTTGCCTGTTCCCTGACCGCGATATTTGTTTATGATAGCGAGCGGGCTTTCTTGAATACGGTCGAGAATCTTTGGATGTTCTTCACAGCAGTGTTGTTGTTGACTTTGTTGTGCTTGGTGCGGAACCAGAGGTACAGCTTATCAAGGAACTGTCTGTCGATGCAGGTGAGCGGAAGGTCGGCCACATGGTATTCTTCTTTGAGGAAGAGCCGCAGCTGGTCTTGCAAAATCTGGTACCGGAGCATGGCCTCCCTGCGGTAGCCCTCCTGCTTCATAAGAGCCTTGTAGTCTTCGATGAAACAGTCGAACAGTGGCATGATGTCGGTAGGCTTGCCTTTAGTAGGAGCGTTGAGTACAGAACTCTTAATTGAATAAGCCGAAATGCTTTCGTCACGAAGGACCTTGTCCAGGTAGCGTTTCTGAATAGCGACCTGGAATGTCTCCAGGTACTCGTTGATTTCTTTTTCCCGCCTAGTCAGGCCCATCGTCCTATGCTCGTCCGGAAGCCATCGATCCGGACGGACATACTGTTTGGTTGACATGTGTGTCATTTTGCCGTTGACTGTAACGCGTGCGAGAATGGGAGCTCGGCCGTCAGCCTTGGCTTTCCCTTTCTGGATAATGAAGGAGATGGAAAATCCACCTCTGAGAAGTCTCGTGTTCCTTGCTTCTCTGATGATTGATTCGGTGTTCATACTTACTTTAATTTTATTTGGTTCGCAAATGTATCACCTTAAAATCAAAGCATTGTAGACAATTGTTGCCAAAATAGAGACAGGTTATGGACATGTCTCTAATTGGTTACATAGGGGTTACAGAAACCTGTCTCTTTCATGTCTTCTCGGCTATAGCGTTGAGTATGTTGCAGGGCAGGTTCTGTTCTCAAAATAGAGACAGAAAGAGACAAAAATACGAGAAATCCGGCTGCAAGAAATAGTGAAATATTTCTAAGTCAAAGACTTGCACCCTCTCCGACCTTCT